>JBAPXO010000680.1:0-5314 GCA_049284255.1 Solirubrobacteraceae bacterium
GGACTCTATGAATCTGTGGATCGACATCGCCCGCGACCAGCTGGTCGAGATCATCGGGCGCGTCGACTGCCTGATTCTCAATGACGAGGAGCTGCGCCAGCTCACCGGCAAGCCCAACCTACTCTCGGCTGCGCGGGAGATCCTCGGGTGGGGGCCTTCGATCATCGTCGCCAAGCAGGGCGAGTACGGCGCGTCGCTGATCACCAAGGACGCCTACTTCTCGCTCCCCGCCTATCCCCTGGAGACGGTCGTCGACCCCACGGGCGCCGGGGACACCTTCGCCGGCGGGTTCGTGGGGCTGATCGCCACCCAGATCGACCAGCCGCTGACCACCAACGTGCTCGCCAACGCCATGGCATTCGGCACCGCGGCGGCCTCGTTCAACGTCGAGCGCTTCGGGACCGAGGGGCTCGAGGATGTGCAGCCCGCCGCCGTCAGCGAGCGCGTGTCCGATCTGTGGCGCCTGACCCGCTTTGAGCCGGTCGACGTCGAGCTCCGCGGGTAACGCGTGGTCACCATTCGGGGCGTGCGCGCCGAAGACGTCTCGCCGTTGCGCGACCTGCGCCTGCGCGCCCTCGCCGACGCCCCGGCGGCGTTCGCGGCCACCGTCGACGATGAGGGCGCGCGGTCCGAAGCCGAGTGGGCCGAGCTCGCGGCCGAGAGTGAGAGTGCCGAAACGGCGATCGTCTTCGTCGCCGCCGAAGACGAGCAGTGGCTGGGGATGGCGGCGGGGCGATGGTTTGACCGGGAGCGCGGGATCGTGGCGCTATGGGGCATGTGGGTGGCCCCGGAGTGCCGGGGCGCGGGTATCGGCGCCCGCCTCGTGATCGCGGTCAGGGAGTGGGCGGCATCGGTGGGCGCACGGTTCGTGCGCCTGGGCGTGATCGAGGGCGAGGCCGACGCCGGTGCCTTTTACGAACGGTTGGGCTTCGTGCGGACAGGCGAGACCAGGTCGCTGACCCGTGACCCGTCGGTCGGCGCCTACTTCCTGGCGCGGCCGGTCTGATCGAGCAGGAGCGCCCCGACGCACTGGGCGCGGCGAGCGGCCTCGCGGTCGCCCTCGCCGGCGGCCACGATCGAGCCCTTCATCAGGATGTGCCACTGGCGCGCGAACGCCTCGGGCTCCTCGATCTCCGCGTCGCGCGCCAGCTCGGCCAGGAACTCGCGGATGTTGTGCAGATGCATGGCCGCGGCCCGGTGCAGGGGGTGGTTCTCCGCGGGGTGCTCGAGCATCACGTTGATGAACGAGCAGCCCTCGAAGTCGGGGCGGTGAAACCACTCGTCAAAGACATCGAAGATGGTGAGCAAGCGCGCTCGGGGGTTCTCGGCGCGACGCGTCACCTCGGCCGCCAGCCACCCGTATGTCCAAACCGCCTCGCGCCGTGCCATGAACGCCAGTACGAGTTCCTGCTTGGAGCCGAAGTGGCGGTACATGGTCTGCCGCGCCACCCCGGACTGCTCGATGATCGCGTCGACCCCGACCGCTTGCACGCCCTGGCGTGAGAACAGGTCGTAGGCCGCCGTCAGCAGCCGCTCACGCGCGTCACTGGGGTTGGCGACGGCCAGTTCGGTCATGGGCGCGGATTAAACCAGCGCGCCCCCGTGTCGCTATCGCGGGGAGCCGAGGTGTTCGAGATTGCTGAGGACGTCGAACGCCCCGCTAAGGCCGGCGGCGCGCAGCACCCGGTCTATGTGCGGCACCCCGCGGATCAAAAAGAACTCCCGCCGCTGCGTCTCACACTTGCGGCCGGCTTCGATCACCGCGGAGATGCCGGTGCTATCGATGAAGTCAAGGCCCCGCAGGTCGAGCACGACGATCAGCGGATCGGAGGCGAGCGCGCGATCCACGGCCGCGGTCAGGTTCGCCGCCATCGCCATGTCCAGCTCTCCGCGCGGGGCGATGACGGTTAGAGCCCCGGAGGGGAGGACATCGATCCGTAGCGCGGGCGCCGTGCGCATAGACATACGAACCAGTATACACGAATATCAATACATGAAAAGAATGTCACCCTATTTTCTGGCCGATAGGATCGCGTGAGATGCCGCCGTTCTCGTTTTTGACCAACCACGGCCTCGTCCTGCTCTGCGTCGCCGAGGACCCCCGGATCCGGATGCGCGAGATCGCCTCCACGGTCGGGATCACCGAGCGGGCGGCCCAGCGACTGGTCTCGGATCTCATCGAGGCCGGCTACGTCACTCGTACCAGGGACGGTCGGCGCAACACCTACACCGTCCGCACCGATCTCCCGGTGCCGCTCTCCTCGCGACGAGACGTCGACCTGAAGTCGCTGCTGACGGTGCTGCTCCCTAACGCTTAGGCGGCTCGAGCAGCGCCCCGATGACGCCGACCGCGAACAGGATCACGATCACGATCGCCGGGGCGTCGAGCACCGTGAACCCGTTGCGGCTGATGTCCAGCGCCGTGAGCACCAGGAAAGCGGCGGTGAAGACCACCGCCACGGCCAGCACGACGAAACGCATCAATAGGCCGCCTGGGTCGGTGGCGTGGGCTTGCGCCGAGTCGCCAGCGGCCGGACCGCCACCATCCCGAACAGGAAGCCGGCGATGAACGGGACATACGCCGTCCAGCCGACGATCGCGAACACCACCTGCACGGCAAGCCACAGCGCCGCCAGGATCGGCGACGGGACCTCGACCACCGTGAACAGCAGCGGGATCACCGAGACGCTCAGCACCTTCCCCCGGGGATAGAGGACGATCGAGCCGCCGACCACGGCCGAGATCGCACCACCGGCGACGACCGGATCATGGGTGCCGGTGAGGGCCTGCACCCCTAGGGCGAGCAGCCCACCGAGCGTGCAGAAGGCCAGGAAGCGCGCCGGCCCCATCGAGTCCTCGACACTGTTGCCAAACAGCCACAGAAACCACATGTCGACGATCGCCTGCACGATCGAGGCGCTGCCCCAGGCGCCAGCGTGGCCGGCCGCCAGATAGACGACCAGGATGGCCACGATCAACCCCAGGGTTATCACCGGGGGACGGTCGGTGGGCATGTTGTCCTTGATCGGGATCACGGCCGCCAGAGCTTATGGATTGATGGGGCGGCCCAACGCGGTTCGCGCACCGTCGTGCGCGGGATCGCGCGGTGGTGTGGTTTGGCGTCGCGTCCGCGCTCGAAGAACGAGCTTCGGCTACGCCAGCCCGACCGGCGCCGCCACCCGGGTGATCTTCCACGGCTGCTGGTCGTTGCCGGTGAGGCTCAGTGTCCAATGCTCGGTGAAGCTCTGCGCGCGAGTCCGGCTGCCGGCGAGGACGGCCGTTGTGTCGCGATTCTCGAGGTAGCGCCGGCCGGTGATGTCGACCTCGACCGTCATCGTCGGCGGTTCGGCGGCGGCATCCAGCGCGACGATTCGGATGCGGTTGACCTTGGGGCCGCGGACGACCACGCGAGCGTTGCGGCTCGCGTCTCCGGCGTAGAGCAGCTCCAGGGCAGCGTTCGGGGTGGCGACGGCCCGAAGGGCGGCGTCGTCGCCGTCCACGGCCTGCGCCCAAGCGGTCGCCGCGCGGCGCGCCGCGACCTCGAGCACGTCGGGGGCAAAGCGCCCATCGGCGACGCTCAGGTCGTTGGCCGCCGCCTGGGCATCGCCGGTGTACTGGAGGTCGGCGACCTCAGCCACCTTGGTCCCGTCGGGCACGGCATCGGCGACCGCACCCTCGACCAGCGCCTGGTCGCGCATCCCGCGCTCGTCGGCCCATGGCGTGGCCACGATCTGCTCGTCGAGGGCGTGCCGGCCCTCCGCGCCCTGCTCGATCGACGCGAGCACCCAGTGTCCGTTGCGCCGCTGCAGAGTCCAGAACTCCCGGATGCGGGTGGTCTCGCCGAGGCGTCCACTCCGCTTCAGATGCCGCCCGTAGCGGTCGACGACGTAATCCTTGAGCCGCGCGTCGACGCGCACGACCACGGCGTCGGTGTCCTGATCGCCGGTGTGGCGCAGGCCCACGTACTCGATGGTCGGCTCGCCCAGCGGCTGCACGCGGTTGCGCCATCCCCGGCGCTCGAAGTCGTCCAGGCGCCGCTCCCACTCCTGCAGGAGGTCGGGGGCGACGAGGCCCCGCAGGCGGATCCGGTCATCGGCATCCCAGGCGGATTCGATCTCGTTGAACAGGCGCGTCGCGGTCCTGCGCACGCTGTCGGCGGCGAACGCCGGGTCCTCCTCGGCCGCTTCCGCGGCGGCTGCCTGCACCCGCCGGGTGCGCTGCTCACGCTGGCGCCGGGAGCCGGTGCCGGTGCGGCCCTCGGCGGCCTGGCGCATGTTGGGCAGGATGCGAGTGAAGAAGAGGTAGACGAGCGCCAGGCCGATCAGCACCAGCGCGCCCAGGCCATGCCCGAGGACGGCGATGTGGATCAGGACGTCGATGAGGATGTAGAGCGCGAAGCCGTTGCCGCCTCCGCCTCCGCCACTGCCTCCGCCCCCACCCCCGCCTCCGAAGCCGGCGGAGCCGCCGCCGGCGGAGGCCAGGGCTGCGGGCGCGACTACGAGCGCCACGAGGGCAACCGCGAGGCCGACCAGAAGGATGCGCTTGCGCTTTGGGGTCACACCGCCTCCCTCAGCGGCCCAACGCCGGGCTCGGTCTGCGCGATGTGCTGGTCGGCGTGATAGCTGCTGCGCACGAGCGGGCCAGCGGCCACGTGCTCGAAGCCGAGCTCGTAGGCGGCGCTTTCAAGTTGTGCGAACTCGTCGGGGTGCCAGTAGCGGACGATCGGGAGGTGGCGCTCGGTGGGGCGCAGGTACTGGCCGATGGTGAGCACCTGGACGTGGTTGTCCCGGAGCTCGCCGAGGGCGTCGACCATCTCCTCGAACGTCTCCCCGAGCCCGACCATGAGTCCGGATTTGGTGGTGACTTCGTCACCTGCGTACTCCTTGGCGTTTCTGAGGACCCGCTTGGAGCGCTCCCAGGTCGATCCCCTTCTGGCGATCGGGTAGAGGCGGGGGACCACCTCGACATTGTGGTTGAAGACGTCGGGCCGTTCGGCGATGACCTTGGCCAGCGGCATCTCGGCGCCCCGGAAGTCGGGCGTGAGGACCTCGATCTTCGTTGCGGGCGATTGTCTGCGGATCTGTCGGATGACGCCTACGAAGGCCGCCGCGCCGTAGTCGGGGAGGTCGTCGCGATCGACACTGGTGATGACGGCGTGGCGGAGTCCCATCTTGGCGACGGAGCGGGCCACTCTTGCCGGCTCCAACGGGTCGTCCCAGGTCGGCTTGCCGGTCTTGACGTTGCAAAAGCCGCATCGGCGCGTGCAGGTGTCCCCGAGGATCATGAACGTCGCGGTGCCCCGCTGCCAGCACTC
>JBAPXO010000681.1:0-7467 GCA_049284255.1 Solirubrobacteraceae bacterium
GACGCCCTGCTCGTCGGCGGCCACGATGTAGAGCGCCAGCAGCCAGGCGGCGGTGGCGTTGATCGTCATCGAGGTGTTCATCTGGTCCAGCGGGATGCCCTCCATCAGGGTGCGCATGTCACCTTCGTGGGCGATGGAGACCCCGACCTTGCCTACTTCACCCCGGGCGAGCTCGTGATCAGGGTCATAGCCCGTCTGGGTGGGCAGATCGAAGGCCACCGAGAGCCCGGTCTGGCCTTTCTCAAGATTGCGCCGGTAGAGCTCATTCGAGCGCTTGGCATCCGAGTGACCGGCGTAGGTGCGCATCATCCAGGGCCGATCGCGCTCGGGCAGGCGGGGTGGCGGGGTCTCTGCCATCGCGGTCATTGTATGAGTCCGCGCGACCGGGACACCTGCCACAATGGGAGGCAGATTCCCGATGCCAGATCAGAGCTCAGCCGCAAGCGAGCACGCGATCATCCAGGAGATCACCGGGCCTCTAGAGACCCTTCCCGACGACCCGGTGTCGCTCGTGCATGCAGATTTTCCCACCGCACTGCGCGGATACGACCGCGTTGCCGTAGACCAGTACGTCCAGCAGATGAGCCAGCTCGTCGCCGAATTGCAGGCGACACGCTCGCCCGAGGCGGCTGTACGCCGGGCGCTTGAGCGGGTTGGGGAGCAGATCTCGGGCATCCTGCAGCGGGCGCACGAGACCGCCGAGGACATCACCGCGCAGTCGCGTCGCGAGGCCGAGGGCCGGCTCGAGCAGGCGCGCGGCGAGGCTGCCCGGATTGCGGGGGCCGCCGAGCAGCGGGTCAAGGATCTGGATGGCGACACCGACCGCATCTGGCTCGAACGCCAGCGGATCGTCGCCGACGCCGAGGATCTGGCCGGCCAGCTGCTGGCGCTCGCCAAGTCGGCGGCCGACCGCTTCCCGGCCGACGATGGGGTCGCCGAGACCACCGATGAGACGGCGCCCTACGACGAAGAGGCGCCCACGGCGGTCCCAGCGCCGAGTCTCGACGAGCCTGGGCAGACTGAAGGCGCCGACGATGAGGCCGCCTCTGACCAGGAGCCGGCCTACCGGGACAGCGCCCCCGCCTCGGAGGCCGCCGAGTACGAGGATGGTGGCTACGACGAGGACTTCCTCGACGAGGGCGAGCCTGAGACCGAGATCGACGACGTCACCAAGACCGTTGCCTTCACGCCTCTGGCGCCCGAAGGCGACGACGCTGACGTCGAGGCGCACGAGCGGGGGAGGCCGGACGAGAGCGAGCCCCCGGCGCCCGGTGACGATCAAGCTGCGAGCCAGCGCGCGGACGAGAACGAGTCGACCGCGATCATCCCGCCCGCCTCCCAGGCCGCCAACCGCCGCCAGCACCCGTAGTGAGCTCCAACCCGCCGGTCTTATCGCCATGAGGGTGATCGACCTCATGCACCTCGATCGCCCCCGGGTGATCGGGACCTGGCAGGTCGACGACGTGCTGATCGACTGCGGTCCTACGTCATGCCTGCCCGTGCTGCTCGACGCGCTGGGCGGGGAGCGGCCCCGGGCGCTGCTGCTGACCCATATCCATCTCGACCACGCCGGCGCCGCCGGGGCGCTCGTGGAGCGCTGGCCCGATCTGCCCGTCTACGTTCACGAGCGCGGAGCACCCCACCTCGTCGACCCCTCTCGCCTGTACGAGAGTGCCGGGCGGCTGTACGGCGACGACATGGAGCGCCTGTGGGGCGAGATGCTTCCGGTGCCCGAGGACAACATCAACATCGTCGTCGGCGGCGAGCGGATCCACGACGACCGCTTCGAGGTCGCGTACACCCCTGGGCATGCCTCGCACCACGTCTCCTATTTCAACGAGGGGACGGCGTTCGTGGGTGACGTCGGTGGGGTCAGGATCACCCCGGCGACGCTGACCGTGCCGCCGACGCCGCCGCCTGACATTGACGTCGAGGCGTGGCACGAGTCGATCGCGCGCGTCGCCGCCTGGAAGCCCGAGCGCCTGGCGATGACCCACTTCGGAGCCGGCGAGGATGTTGCCGGCCAGCTTTCCGAGCTCGGCGCCCGCCTCGACGAGTGGTCAGAGCTGGCCCGAGACAACGACGAGGACGCCTTCATCGCCACCGTTCAGGAGCGGATCGCCGCCGACAGCGGCTCCGAGCTCGCCGGCACCTATCAGCAGGCGGCCCCCGCGGAGCAGATCTACGCCGGACTGAAGCGCTACTGGCAAAAGCGCTCGGACGCCTGAGCCGCTTCCCGGACAAAAAATGGGCGTCGCCGGAACGTCTGCGACGGTATGCTGAGGACGATGTCTGTGACGGTGGAGCTGCCCCGTACCGGTCTTCCAGGCGGGGGTTTGGGAGGGCCGTGGCGGGTCGTGGTCCTAAACGACGACCACAACACCTTCGACCACGTGGCCGAGGCGCTGGCCGGTGTCGTTCCGGGAGTGACGCTCGCCGACGGATACCGGATCGCGGATCAGATCCACAATGCCGGGTGCGCGATCGTCTGGAGCGGCCCGCGTGAGGAGGCCGAGACCTACTGGGAGCAGCTGGATGACGCGGGCCTCACGATGGGCCCGCTCGAAGGCGGATAGGCCGGGAAGCGGCCGCTGCTCTGGCTAGGCGCCCCGAGGGGCGCTGGGCGGATTCGAGCGCAGAGACGTCGGGGCGAGGACCAGCTTGGCGGCCTGACGGTCCGGGCTGACCCGGACGACGTTCCAGACGACCCCGAGCTTCTCGAGCAGGGCGATCATCAATCCCGTCGGGTCGGCGAGACGCTCCGATAGCCGCAGTCCGTGAAAGGCCGAGGTGGGGAAGGCGTGGTGGTTGTGGTGCCAGGACTCGCCCATCGAAAGCGGCGCCAGCCAGAAGACGTTGCGCGACTCATCCTCGATGTCGAAGCGCTTTGAGCCGAAGAAATGGCACACCGAGTTGATCGACCAGGTCACGTGGTGAAGCAAGAAGATACGGACGAATCCGCCCCATAGCAGCGCCGTGAGCGCCGTGCCGAGTCCGCCTCCGATGATCCAGCCCAGCGCGAACGGAATCACCATGCCGAGGATGACCCACACCCAGAAGAGCTTGTCGACCGTCCTGACGACTCGGTCCTTGACCAGGTCCGGAGCAAAGCGATTGCGCTCGGCGGTGCCTACCGACTCAAACAGCCAGCCGATATGCGCGTGCCACAGGCCCTTGACAGCGCCCGTGAACCCCGGTCCGCTGAGATGAGGGGAATGGGGGTCGCCCTCCTGGTCGGTGAAGGCGTGGTGCTTGCGATGGTCGGCAACCCACGTGATGACCGAGCCCTCCACCGCCATCGAACCGAACACGGCGATGATCGCGCGAAAGGCACGCGAGGACTCGAACGCCCGATGCGTGAACATGCGGTGGTAGCCGAGGGTCACTCCGAGCGCCGTGACCACGTAGAGGCCCACGAGGAGTCCGAGCTCCAGGGGGCCGATGGCGCGGTTCCAGAGCAGGACGATCGCGGCGAGCAGCCCGACCAGCGGCATGGGGACGCCGATCAGGTTGACGATCTTGTGGGTGCGGCTCATGTTCTACAGAGCATACGTGCCCGGAGCGCAAGTTTCTCCTATCGTGGGCACGACAACGGCGCGGAAACTTATAAGAGATCAAGAAAAAGATGTCCGATCAGCCGTGGCATGACCTGCCGGCGGAGATCGCCGCGGTCCTGAGGCCCGAGCTCGACGCCACCGCTGACGAGATGGTGGAGGCGGTAGCCACCGTTCCCGCCTACGCCCGGCCGCTCGAGGGTCCGTTTGGCGATGGCGTCCGCGAGGGCGTGCAGGAGGCGCTGCGCCACTTCCTCGCCGAGATCGAGGCCGGGAGGACGGTCAAGCGGCGCGACGTCTACCGCAGCCTCGGACGCGGCGAGGTGCGGGCGGGGCGGACACTTGAGTCCCTACTGGCCGCCTACCGGAGCGGGGCCCGGGTGGCATGGCGGAGGTTTGCCGACGCCGGCGTGCGCGCCGGGCTCGAGCCCGAGACCCTCTACCTGCTGGCGGAGTCGATCTTCGCCTATATCGATGCTCTCTCGGCGGAGTCGGCCGAGGGCTACGCGCTGGAGCAGTCAGCCGCGGCCAGCGAAGCCGACCTGCGCCGCCGGAGGCTGGTGCGACTGCTGATCCGGGAGCCGCCGGCGGATCCCGATGCGATCCGGGCGGCCGCCGCCGACGCCGGGTGGGCACTGCCGCGAACGTTGGCCGCGGTGGCGATCAGCGGCGACCAGCGGGAAACCGCCGCGTCGCGAATGCCGGTCGGATCGATCAACGACGCCATCGGCAAGCTCACCTGCGTCCTCGTCGCCGACCCCGACGGCCCGGGCCAGCGCGCGGCCATGGAGCGGGCCGTGGTCGGCACCCAGAGTCGCGGCGGCCTGGGCACGACCGTCGACTGGGCGCAGGCTCCGGTCAGCTTCTCGCGCGCTCGTGCGGCGCTCGAGCTCGCCGATGGAGACCCAACGCTGGTGGGCGCCCGCGAGAACGCCGGCGAGCTATTGCTGCGCCGGGATCCTCGCCTGGTCGCTGAGCTCGCCGCCGACCGGCTCGCCCCGCTCGCCGGCCTGTCGCCGGGTTCACGTCAGCGCCTGGAGGAGACGCTGCGGGTGTGGCTGGCCGAGCAGGGGCGTCTCGGCCAGGTCGCCGAGCGGCTTTCGATCCATCCCCAGACGGCTCGCTATCGCCTCGGGCGGCTGCGCGAGCTGTTCGGCGAGGACCTAACGGACCCCGATTGCCGCTTCTGGCTCGAGCTCGCACTGCGGGCGGCTCGCGGCGAAGGCGACCGCTAGCGCGACTCCGCTAAACCGGAGTGTGGCTGGTGGGACGCTCGGGTTCGGGAATGGGTTCGGGCTCGGCCGCCTGCACCCCCGGGCCGAGGGTTCCCGCGGCGATCTCGTCGGCCCAGACATAGGTGATAGGGACCTGGTAGCGGCCCATGTTGCGAGCACGGAACTCGATCATCTCGGGGCCGTCCCAGAAGCGATACCAGTCAGCTTTGCGCTCGAACCACGTCATCTGGGTGATCCTGTAGCGATCGTCGTTGCTGACGTGGACGGAGTACTGAGTCGCGCCGTAGCGCAGAGCGAGCGGGGCGACGGCCGCGACCTCGGCGGCGAACGAGTCCTTGCGCAGGATCGTGGCGTACCACTGGACCCAGACCAGATCTGGCATATCAGGCTCCAACCTCGGCGTGGATGGCGCCCGGACCCTCGGCGGTGCGGCCCTGGCCCTCTTCGGTGGCGCCGACCAGAATCGCGATCTTGCCCAGGTGGCGATTGTCGCGCAGCAGCTGGTGGGCCTCGGCCACACCCTCGAAGCCCATCGTCTGCCACAGGACCGGGCGGATCTTGGACTCCTGGATCAGCTCATTCGCCTTGGTGGCCTCCCACGCATTGGCGAAGTGCGAGCCCACGATCTCCTTCTGGCGCATCCACAGGTAGCGGACATCGAAGTCGAGCTGGTAACCGCTGGTGGCCCCGCAGATCACGACCTTGCCAAAGGGCTTGACGACAAGCACCGAGGTCGGGAAGGTCGCCTTGCCCACGTGCTCGAAGACGATGTCGGGAGGACCGCCGAGCGCCTCCTCGACCGCCTTGCCGAACCGCCGGGACTCCTTGAAGCGCGCCTTCTCCTCCTCGGCGGTCTCGCCGCCGCGGCGCATCATGCCGTCGAAGTCTCCGCGATTGATGTGGGCGACGGCGCCGAGCTGCTCGATCAGGCGACCCTTCTCGTCGCTCGAGACCACCCCCACGGCATCGGCGCCGGTGAGCGCGCAGAGCTGGGTGGCGAACACGCCCAACCCGCCGGCGGCCCCCCAGATCAGAACCCGGTGGCCGGCCTGCAGCGAACAGCGGTCGATCAGCATCCGGTAGGCGGTGAAATAGGTCAGACCGTAAGCGGCGGCCTCCTCCCAGGCCAGGTGCTTGGGCTTGGGCAGCAGCTGCTGAGCCTGGACCTTGCAGAACTGAGCGAACGACCCCCAGGTCGTCTCATAGCCCCAGATCTGCTGGGACGGTGCGGCCAGAGGGTCGAGCCCGTGGACCTCGGGATCCTCGTAGGAGGCCTGATTGCAGTGGATCACGACCTCGTCGCCGGGCTGCCAGCGCGTGACGCCCTCGCCGACCTTCCAGACGATCCCCGACGCGTCCGATCCACCGATGTGATGGCCCCACCGCGGGTGGTCGCCGTACCGCCATACGCCGACCGGCTCGCCGAGCGCCGCCCACACGTTGTTGAAGTTCACGCCGGCCGCCATGACCCGGACGATCACCTCGAAGGCTTCGGGCTCGGGGACCTCGATCTCCTCCAGCTGGAAGGCGTCCATCGGCTCGCCCTCGCGCTCCTGGCGGATCACCCAAGCCGCCATCGTGTCCGGCAGCTCACCCGGCTCGGTTTCTACGTTTGCGACTTGGCTCACGTCGACGGCCACGCGCTTGACACCTTCCTGGTCGGGTCCAACGATCGCCCGGATCGTACCCGTTGAGGTGGTCTCAGGGAGGGCGGCGGCGCTAGGGCTCGAGCAGACTGCTGCCCGCGCTGGCGCGGCGGCGTCCGACGAGAACCAGGGCGGGACGGATCGACGAAGGCTGGGTCAGTGAGGCGTCGGTGGATCCCCGCGGTCCGGTCGAGACCGTGTACTTGCCGGGCCTGAAGTTGACCGAGACCTGGGTCGTGCCCTGGGGGTTGATCGGGGCAGTGCTGGCTACGGTCCCCGACTTGCCGGTGAGTGAGATGTCCAGCGATTCGGCATGGCTGGCCTGATTGGTGACGACGAAGACGACCGGGCCGGCACCCACGAGCTGAGGGGACACCGACACCCGAGAGTCGTTGATGTAGACCGACAGGTTGATCGGAGTCGGAGGAGTCGCCACGACCGGGGACTTCCCTCCCGAGGAGCCGCAGGCGGACACGACCAGCGCGCTGGCTCCCAGAATTCCGATCGTCCTGATGCGCATTCTTGACCCGACTCTCCTCTCGGGCTCATACCCGTTCACAGCGCTGGCAACGCCCGGACGGAGCCGCGCCGGAACCCTATCCGACCTGGAACCGGTCTTCTAGTCTGGGCAGATCGCTGATCAGGCGGCGGGGCTCGTGAGCTCCTCACGCCGACGCTCGAGGCGGCGCAGCTCGACCTGGAGCTCGTCCCAGGACTCGGCCTCGAGCCGCTCGTACTCCTCGCCGCTCAGCTCACGCAACCGGTCGTTATATGTGCTCCATGCCTGACGGGTGTCCGCGTCCAACTCACGCAGGCTCTTGATGTGGGGGGCGACGGCAGTCAACTCAGACAGCTCCTTCCCTAGAGGGCAACCTGGATGCTACCCCTCGCCGCCGTCGGCAAGACATCAGTTGCACCGGTTTTCTGACCCGGGAGGGCAGCGAGGACCAAGGGGCCGGATCGGCCGATCCTGCAAGCACGGCTGCGCGACGTCCGGTCCGCGGCGTATCACCGGAAGCCATGGAGCTGGAG
>JBAPXO010000682.1:0-2794 GCA_049284255.1 Solirubrobacteraceae bacterium
GATCCGGATAATGGTGAGCGGGATCCCGAATTGCTCCGAGACCCAGCTGCAGACTGACTCCGCGGCGATCTTAGAAAAGCTGTAGTTCGCCCGTAGCGGCACACCCGGAGCGTCCGGTTCGATCAGCGGGCGCCGGCCGTGGTAGCCGTAGATTGATCCGGTTGAGCACAGCACGAAACCCTTTGCCGCACGGCAGTGATAGAGCAGGTCGCCGGAGTTGTGTGCGTTCGTCTTGAGGCAGCGCTGCCAGTCGTCGGCACCGGGGTCGACCGCTGCATGGAAGACGTAGGTGAAGTCGCTTGGCAAAGTTGAGAACTCGCCGGTGGACATGTCCAGGGGTAGAGGTGTTATTCCGGCGGCTACGAGGTTGTCGCTGTCGTGAGCATTGCGCAGTCGCGCCGCGCCCCACACCTCATTGCGTCCGGCCAGCGCCCTCGCGATCGGAAGGCCGATTTTGCCGGTGACGCCGGTGACGAGGATTTTCTCTCCGTCGAGCAAATGGCCCTCCTGTGGTGGATCGGTCTTCGTACCATCTCCGGTCCGCTGGAGGATTGTCAACCACTTGATATTGGCACGCGCTGAGGATATGAAGTACTTGACATCTTGAATGATGGTGTCGACGTGAGGAGCGACGTGCAGCTGACGTTTGATGCGGAGGTGGAGGCCTTCCGGGCGGAGTTCGTCGCCTTCCTGAACGAGCACCTGCCGCCTGAGGCGGAGGCGATCGAACGGTCGCGGTCCACGTCGCACATGCCTGAATGGTCCCGACGTTGGCAGCGGCTGCAGTTCGACCGTGGATGGCTGTTGCCCGGTAATCCACCGGAATTCGGTGGCCGCAATGCCACGCTCCTGCAGCAGTTCGTGCACCGCGAGGAACTGTCCCGCAGGCGCGTCACGCAATCCTGCAACCCGCAGGGCGTGGGGATCATCGCGGCATCGCTGCTGACTTTCGGCTCTCCCGAGCAGAAACAGCGATGGGCAGTGCCGATCTTGCGTGGGCAAATGACGGCATCGCTCGGGATGAGCGAACCGGGCGCGGGCTCTGACCTGGCCGGCCTGCGAACCGCGGCGGTCCAGGACGGAGACGACTTCGTGGTCAATGGACAGAAAGTGTGGACCTCGGGCGCCCAGGACTCGGATGTCCTTCTCACGTTCGTGCGCACCGACCCCGAAGCGCCGAAACATAAGGGCATCAGCGTCCTGCTCATCCCCACCGACACCCCCGGCGTCGAGTGCCGGCCGTTCGCCTACGTCTACGACCGAGGCCATCTCGACTTCAACGAGGTGTTCTTCACCGACGTTCGGGTCCCGGCTGAGAACCTGGTCGGAGACCTCGACGGCGGCTGGCGCGTGGCCAACGGATCGCTCGGTCACGAACGCAACCTGCTGTGGATGAGTTTCGCGGACCGGTTGCACTACCTGATCCAAGACTTCCATCCGGTGACTGCGCTGGATCGCGACCACTACGCCACCTTGGTGATGGACGCCCAAGCGCTGCGTCTGCTCGGTTCGGCGGCGCTGGCGCGCGCGTCGCGTGGTGAGGAAGACGTCGCCGCGTTGTCAGTCCTCAAGGTGTTGGGATCAGAGGCCGCGCAGACCGCGGCCGAGCATGCTTTGGCCGCGGCGGGCGCGGATGGCCTCGTGGATCCCGCAGCCACCTCCAGGTACAACGCGCATGGGCTGGACCAATCCACCGGAAGTTGGTTCGCCCGCTACGCGGCGAGCTTTGCGGGCACTATCTCGGGCGGCACCTCGGAAATCCAGCGCAACATCATTGCCCAGCGAGTGTTGGGTCTTCCGCGGGGCTAACGGCGAAGTCGGCCGAACCGAGCAAGAGGATGCTTGTAACCGGGAAAGGGCTGCACTTTCAACAACATAGGCGATACTGCGAACCAACAGTGCATATTCCTACCGCAGGCCTGTGGTGACCTTCTGCGGGCGACTTCGTCGATCGGCTTACTGCTCGATCCGGCCGGCGATCATCTCGGTCCACTCGGTGACATATTCCTGGTCGGTTGTGTCGATGTGGTTGGCGTGGAACATGATTCGGGAGGTGCGTCTGCCGACAAGGGCGTCGACGCCGACCGCGGCGACCCGGCCGGCCTCGGCGACGTCCGGGGCGGATGTGCAGGCTTTGATCCAGTCGCCGAGTTCGCTGTAGAGGCCGTCGATCAACGCGGCGTAGGCGTCGGTGAGGCGCGGTGATTCGTCGGCCGGGGTGCGGGCAACAACTTGCAGGAACTCGCTTTCTTGGTCGAGCACGCTCATCAAATACCGGCACAACAGCGATAATTCGGTGCGCAGTTCACCGCGACCGGCGAACAGCGCGCTGATGTCGTGCATGGCGCGACGGCGGTCGAGCTGGCGGTCGATCACCGCAGTCAGGAGTTCCTGCTTGGACCTGAAGTGGTTGTAGAGCGCGCCACAGCCTGGCACGAGCCCGGCCGCTTGCTCGATCTGCTTGACGCTGGTCGCACGGTAGCCCTGCTGGCTGAACAGCCGCGTCGCCTCGGTGATCAAACGCTCTTTGGTCGTGGAATCGACCCTTGACCCGCTCATAATCATCCGATTATATTTGGTAATCAGGCGCTATATCAAGCGCTTGGGCGCTGGCAAGGGGGCCACTGCGATGACGGAGACTGGAGCGCCGATTCCTCGTGGCCGTGTGCGCCGCACCATGCCGATGGCCGGCTTCACCGCCCGCGCCGCCGGTGGGCGCATGCTGGCCGGGCTGCGGGAAAAAGCCGGCGACGCCGGAGCGGTGCAGCGATTCCACGAGCGCACCGCCGAGCGC
>JBAPXO010000683.1:0-1645 GCA_049284255.1 Solirubrobacteraceae bacterium
GGATATGGGGGTGCTGGCCCTCGTGGGTGCTCATCGGGGAGCTCCGATCTGGACTGCCGTCCCGCGCCGGCTGCGCGGAACTGTTGGCCCCTGCGCCTGCAGCCCGCCAGGGCTGCCATCCTTGGCCAGGGGCAGTCCGCGTAAGCCGGCCGTGTCGCTGCCCACCTTTGGCCTGCAGTCGAGGTGTTGCTCTGGCCCTCAGCTACTCGCTGCGCGGGTCGAATCCGCGCAGCGCGCGGCGGACTGCCTGCTCGAGCGGGATCTCGTACCCATGGTTGAGGTCGTAGGCGTGGCCGGCTTGGTCGAGCACGAGGTAGCAGCGCGTCGCCTTGTGCTTGTAATAGACCCGCCGCTGGCGATCGCGGTACATGAACATGAAGCTTCCGATTTCGTCGCCGAGGCGGTCGCCCAAACGTTCCAGGGGCATCCAGCCGTCATGGCCGGGGTCGAGATCAACCGGGTCGGTGGGCTTGGGAGGCATCTGGTGGTCCTTGGGGTGGGAGGTGAACATGGCCGACCCGTCACCGCGCCGGGGACCGTCGTCAAGCGATTGGTAATGAGACCCGTACCCGAGGCGCAGCCGAGGGGGCTTCCAATCGCTTGGCGACGGCCCCCGACGCGGTCAGGGTTGAGGTCCCGTTCGCCTCCCGTCCCAAGGACCCTGACGCTGTCGATATCCCGCGTCCCGGCCACGAACGCTCGCCTGGACCGTCGCCGGTGCCCTGGATCCTGCGAACATGTGTTCGTATGACGTCGGATGGAAGCGCGATCGTCAGATTGCAACGAGCACTGGCCAACGAACGGTGCAGCGCCATGCAAATCCGGGCGCTGATCGCCGAGCTCCCCGGCCCCGTCGGCCTCGAGGACGCGCTGGCGATTCTCCTCGCGCTGTTAGACCGCGAGCCCGACTCCTTTTCCCGGATGGCTGCGCGGTGGGGCAGTCGCCTGACGTTGGAGCACAAGTTGACCCTCGGCGACGCGCAGCTGACCTTGGCGGCGTTGGAGGTGTTGCCCAGCCCTAGCGCGCGGGCAGGCGCCGAGGCGCTGATCGAGCTCTCCGATCGTTACGGGCTGCGGCGCGTCGACGCGCTGCTGGTCGGCTGGCTGGAACGCCGCGGGATCGGTAGTGCTGATGAGTGAGGCCAGCTCTCTCATCACTCGCCCGCCAGGACTAACCCGTCAGACGCCAGATCTCAGGCTGCGCGGAGTCGCGCCTGGGGGGCGGGAGACCAGTGGTGATCGATCGACTTCAGCTGCGTGACGACGGGGCCGGTCGGTGGTGACGCCGTACCGGCCCCGAGTCCGCTTGTGCTAGGCGATGCTGATCAGTTCCAGCGCCCGGGTCTTCTGAGCGCCGTCGTCGACCGCGCGAGCGAACCGCTCGCTGCCCTGGCGGATCGGTCGCAGCCAGTCGCCGTACTCAACGACGGCGTTGACCGCCGCCCACTTGCTGCCCGGCGCGTTGCCCTGCGTGTCGCCATGCAGGAACAGGTCAACGATCCGGCGCTTGGTGTCCTCACGGCCGCGCCGAGCGCGGTCGGTGACGCGATCCTCGGTCCCCGACGGATAGAGCTCGTCCAGTACCCGCGCCAGCTGGCGCTCAGTGCAAGACTCCGAGGCGAGCTGGTTGCCGATGATCTGAAAC
>JBAPXO010000684.1:0-3085 GCA_049284255.1 Solirubrobacteraceae bacterium
GGTGCGGCCCGAGCCCCAGCCGAACGCCTGGGCCTTGACGATGGCGTAGACGAGCACCACCAGGCCGGTGGTGACGGTGAACGCTCCAGCCAGGTCAAACGAGCGATTGGCGACCTCGATCCGCGACTCCGCGACCCAGCGCACGGCCATCGCGATCGTGATCATTCCGACGGGCACGTTGACGAAGAACACCCACCGCCACGAGGCCAGGTCGGTAAGCACCCCGCCCAGCAGCAGGCCGGCGGCAGCACCGCCCGCGGCGATCGCGCTCCACACCCCGAGCGCCTTGGTGCGCTCGTCGGTATCGCTGAAGGTCGTGGTGATGATCGAGAGGGCGGCGGGGGAGACCAGCGCTCCGCCCAGTCCCTGCAGTCCACGGCCGACGATCAGCATCCCCGATGATTGCGCCAGCCCGTTGAACAGCGACGCCGCCGAGAACAGGATCACTCCGGCGACGAACAGCCGCTTTCGCCCGAGCAGATCGGCGGCGCGCCCGCCGAGCAGCAAGAAACCCCCGAAGATCAGCGTGTAGCCATTGACGATCCACTGCAGGTTGGCCGGCGAGAAGTGGAGTCCGCGCTGGATCGAGGGCAGGGCGATGTTCACGACGGTCGCATCGAGCACGACCATGAACTGCGCCAGGCACGCGATCACGAGGACAAGCCAGGGGTTGACGCGGCGGGTCGGCGCATCGACGACGATCGGGCCTTGGAGGGTGGTGGCGCTCATACCGGGCTCCTGTGGGACGGGACCAAGGGAAACGAAGTGGACCAGCAGGTCCGCTTAGCCTAACACAACCGGACCTGTAAGTCCGCTTACGCCTAGGTGGCCGTTTTGCCGATCGGCGCCGCTCCCCAAAGCCCTTTCCGCGCCCCGAAGAGACCGGCTGGACGGCCGCCAACCCGCTAGCATCAAGGGGGTTCGGAACGAAACAGAAGAAAACGCACTCCGCCGACCGAAGGGCGGAGCAGAAGGGAATTGAATATGTCTGACGCCGTAACGCGCGTCTCCGTCGAGATCGAGGGCAAAGAGATCTCGTTCGAGACCGGCAAACTGGCCAAGCAGGCCTCCGGCGCCGTCGTCGTCCAGTCGGGCGACACGATGGTTCTTTGTACCGCGACCGCGGGAAATCTCCGCGATGTCGACTTCCTCCCCCTCACGGTTGACGTCGAGGAGCGGATGTACGCCGCCGGGAAGATCCCCGGCTCGTTCTTTAAGCGCGAGGGCCGCGCGGGGGAGAAGGCCACCCTCACCGCCCGTCTGATCGACCGTCCGATCCGGCCGCTGTTCCCCAAGGGCTGGCGGTATGAGACCCAGCTCGTGGCGCTGCCGATGTCGGTCGACCATGTCAACCCGTACGACATGCTGGCCATGAACGGTGCCTCCGCGGCGCTGATGGTCTCCAACGTCCCGTTTCCGGGTCCGGTCGGCGCCGTGCGGATCGGAAAGCTCGACGGCAATTTCGTCGTCAACCCCGACGAGGAGTCGCTGCTGGCTGACACCGACCTCGACCTGATCGTCGCCGGCACCGAGGACGCCATCCTGATGGTCGAGGCTGGGGCCAATGAGATCCCCGAGGCCGAGATCCTCGACGCCCTCGACATCGCCCATGATGCGATCAAGAAGCTGTGCGCGGCCCAGCGTGAGCTGGCCGAGAAGGCCGGCAAGCCCAAGACCGAGGTGCAGATTCCACAGGTTCACGCCGATCTCTACGAGCAGATCAAGGGCTCGCACGGCGCCGCTTTGGACACGGCCACGCAGATCGAGGACAAACTCGAGCGCCAGGACGCCACCAAGGCGGTTGAGGAGCAGATCCTCGAGCACTACTCGGGCAACGCCGAGGATCCCAGCTACGCCGAGTATCGGGCAAACGCCCAGCGCGCCTTCGACAAGCTGGAGAAGACGCTGATCCGCGAACGCATCGCCGTCCAGAAGAAGCGCCCCGACGGCCGCAACGCCGAGCAGATCCGTCCGATCTCGATCGAGGTCGACGTCGCTCCGCGCACCCACGGCTCGGCGCTCTTCACCCGCGGCCAGACGCAGGCGTTCAGCGTCGTCGCGCTCGGAACCACCCGGGAGGAGATGCGCCTGGACACGCTCGGGCTCGAGACGACCAAGCGCTACTTCCACCACTACAACTTCCCGCCGTTCTCGGTCGGGGAGGCGGGCTTCATGCGAGGCCCCAAGCGCCGCGACATCGGCCATGGAGCGCTCGCTGAGCGCGCGCTCGTGCCGATGATCCCCAGCCAGGAAGAGTTCCCCTACACCATCCGTGTGGTCTCGGACATCCTCGAGTCAAACGGGTCGAGCTCGATGGCCTCGGTGTGCGGATCGACGCTCTCGCTGATGGACGCCGGGGTGCCGATCAAGGCGCCGGTGGCCGGCATCGCGATGGGCCTCATCAAGGAGGGTGACGACTACGTCATCCTCACCGACATCGCCGGCGTCGAGGACCACCTCGGCGACATGGACTTCAAGGTCGCCGGCACCAAGGACGGGATCACCGCCCTGCAGATGGACATCAAGATCACGGGCGTCACGTTCGAGATCATGCGCGACGCGCTGGCCCAGGCCAAGGTCGCGCGCGAGTTCATCCTCAATGAGATGAATTCCGTCATCGAGGCGCCGCGCAACGAGCTGTCCAAGTACGCCCCGGGCATCTCCTCGGTCAAGATCGATCCCGAGAAGATCGGGCTGCTGATCGGCAAGGGCGGAGAGACGATTCGCGCCCTTCAGGAGGAGTTCGAGTCCCAGATCGACGTCAACGACGAGGGTCAGGTGCTCGTCTATGCCGCCAACCGGGAGCTGGGCGACGCGCTGGTGGCAAGGATCAGCTCGATGACCAAGGAGGTCGAGGTCGGCGACGAGTTCACCGGCAAGGTCGTCAAGACGACGGCGTTCGGCGCCTTCATCGAGCTCTCCAAGGGGACCGACGGGCTACTCCACATCTCGAACGTCGCGCCGGGCCGGCGCATCGCCTCGGTCGAGGAGGTGCTGGGCAAGGGCGACGAGCACAACGTTCGCGTGGTCGAGGTCGACCGCGAGCGCGGTCGCATCGGGCTGCGCCTGGCCGACGATCCCGAGA
>JBAPXO010000685.1:0-2312 GCA_049284255.1 Solirubrobacteraceae bacterium
CCACGGTGTCGATCGGCTTGTGGATGAAGGCCTTGAGCAGCCGCGGCAGCGAGCTGCGCGTCCACGCCAGGCCCCCGGTCATGACGTGGACGCCGCGATTGACACGACGCACGGCGGTCCTGACGGCCTCGTACTCCTTGGCGTAGTCCTGGAGATCGACGGTCGGACCCCAGTTGTGCGTGTTGTCGGGCTCATTCCAGACCTCCACCGTGGTCACGGGCTCGTAGGGAAGGTTCCGGTGCGAGGACCAGAACGAGCCGTGAGCGCCGTAGCGCCGCATGAAGGCGGTGGCGTAAGTGGCGAAGACTGCATTGTTGCCAGGCGGCAGCGTCACCACGAACTTTCCGGTCGACAGGTGCAGCGTGTTGGCGCGATGCGCCTGCGCCCACTTCGGAGTTCCCTGAAGGGTTGGTTCCCAGCGCAGTCGAGCCTGAGCCATCTCGCCGGCGATCATGTCGTCATAGGTCCAGTTGTAAGTGTGCTTGTTGCCCTTCGGCGCGTTGGGCTCGACCGCCGACCAGTGGGTGTCGGCGCGTCCGACCCGGCCGCCCGCTGAATACAGCGCCTTGAGCGAGCTAACCGTCTTCGTCGAAGACCAGACGCCCCAGGACTGATTGAAAAAGTCGCTGTCTACTCCAGCACCAAACGTCGGCGTTGCCGAAGCGACAGCTGGAAGAGCCAGAGCAGATACGAGCAGGATCAAGAACAAGCAGCGTTTCATGGCCTCACAGGGGGTCGGATACGGGTCACAGCCGCAAGACGGTGCTCGCGACTCACAACGAGAGGGCCCGGACCGTCAACGCAGATCATTGGGTCTGAAGAGCCCGCTCCGGGACGATGGTGCCGATGTCGGCCGTCCCGTACCGACCTTAACCCACTCGGCTCGGAAACGTTGCGCCAACGTCTCGGCCGATCCCTCTGTGCAGGATCTCGACCAGCCCGTCCAGACGTTCGGCGAATCGCGGCCCCCCGGTGGCTCCTAGAGTCTCCGGGATGCTCATCGCGACTCACGACGGCTCCTTTCACGCCGACGAGGTGTTCGCCGTCGCGGCACTGAAACTGCTCGACGGTGACGCCGCGGTTACGCGAACGCGCGATCGCGACACACTCGCTCAGGCGGACGTCCGCGTTGATGTCGGCTTTCGGGACGACGCCTCGACTGGGGATTTCGATCACCACCAGCGTGGCTTCGACCGCGTGCGCCCCAACTGCGTCCGCTACGCCTCGTTCGGCCTGATCTGGCGGGAGTTTGGCGCGCGCGTCTGTGGTGGTGATCAGGAGGTCTCCGATCTGGTCGATGCGTCGCTGGTCCAGGCGGTGGACGCCAACGACACCGGCCAGCAGCTCACCGAGACACTGATCGAGGGGGTTCATCCAATGACCGTCAACGGGATCATCGGGGGTTTCAATCCGCACTGGGACGAGCCGCTCACCTCCGAGCAGGAGCGCGAGCGCTTTGACCAGGCCGAGATCCTGGCTCGGGGCATCCTCAGCCGCGAAATCGGCTCAGCCGCCGCTAGTCAGCGTGCCGCGCGGATCGTGCGCGACGCCATCGCGACGGCGAGTGACCCGCGCGTTGTTGAATTGCCCGTCAACGCTCCCTGGAAGCGCGAACTCGTGCCCGCGACCCCGGACGCTCTATTCGTGATCTACCCCAAGCGCCAGGGATTTGGCCTCGAGGCCGTGCCTCGCAAGCTCGGCTCATTCGAGAACCGGCGCGACCTGCCCACAGCCTGGGGCGGCCTCCAGGACGCCGATCTCGTGGCCGCCACCGGCGTCGAAGATGCGCTCTTCTGCCACGTCAAGCGGTTTCTCGTCGTCGCCCGGTCCCACGCCGGGATCACCAGGCTCGCCGACCTCGCGCTCGCGGCGAACTGACCTCGAGGAGCGGTAATTCGGAGCCGAGCCGGCCACCCCTCCGCCCGAACGGTCAGCCTCCCGCACCCGGGCTGAGCACGACAACCGGTATCTCACGCCCAGCCTTCTCCTGGTACTCGCGGAACGTGGGCGCACGCCTGACCTGCTCGCTAAAGAGACGCTCGCGCTCCTCACCGGTGGCCTCGGCGGCGGTCACGTCCAGCGAGTCGGTTCCAATCTCGATCGTGGTCTCGGGATGGGCCTTGAGGTTGTAGTACCACCCCGGGTTGACGGGAGCCCCGCCCTTGGAGGCGAAGATCACGTAGCGACCGTGGTCCTCCTGATAGGCGAGAGGGTTGATCCGATCTTTGCCGGACTTAGCGCCGACGTGGTGCAGGAGCAGTAACGGCATGTCCGCGAACATCCCGCCCACGACGCCGCCGTTGGCGCGGAAC
>JBAPXO010000686.1:0-2855 GCA_049284255.1 Solirubrobacteraceae bacterium
GCCCTTGCGTGAGCGACTCGGGACGGCGGGGCGCGAGTCCGCCGCCCCCTACACCTACGAGGCGATGGCGGGCGCCTTTGACCGCGCCCTGGCGGTCGCGACGCGCGACTTCTAAGGCTGAGGTTGAGGGTTACTGTCCAACGGAGAACAGCGCCTCGAGGTCGTGGCGCGAGTAGACCTCGAAGGCGACCATCGTCTGCGTCCGGCGCACCCCGGCCAGCTGGGAAAGCCGGCCGGTCACGACCTGAGCGAGCTGGTCCTGCTCACGCAGGCGCAGGATCGCCACGAAATCCCACTCGCCGGTGACCGAGTAGGCCTCGGCCACCCCCTCGATGCCCGCCAGCTCGCCGCCGAGCGTCGCGAGCGCCGAGCCTTCGGCTTGGATGAGAACGATCGCGTGGGTCATGACGAGTGGCTCTCGCCGGGCTCGAGCACGACCACCTGGGAGCTCGTCTCTGACTCGACGTCGGACTTGAAGGCCTGGGCGTCGGTCTCGATCGGCGGGAACGTGTTGTAGTGACACGGGATCACCGTCTGGGCGCCGACCAGCCGCGCGGCCTCGACGGCGTCATGTCGATCCATCGTGTAGTGGCCCCCGATGCACATCAGGGCGAGGTCGATCGGGCGCCGGCGCCCCACCAGTTGCAGGTCGGAGAACAGCGCCGTGTCCCCGAGGTGGTAGACGACGGTGCCCTTGAAGTCGATCACCAGCCCGCCGGGCGCGCTCGCCGTGCCCCGGGGGGTCGTCGACGTGTGCAGGGCGGGCACGAGCTTGGCCGACCCCCATTCGAACTCCGCGGTCCCCCCCAGGTTGATGTCCTGGACCTCGAGGTCGTCCTCGGTCACCAGCTCGTCGGAGATCTCGGTGATCGCCACCACCGGCACCTCGGTGCGCTTGGCGATGTCAACGACGTCGCCGAAATGGTCCTGGTGGCCGTGGGTGAGCAGCAGCGTCGTCGGGTTGACCTCGTCGGCCGAGGTCGCCGCCTTGGGGTTGCCGGTCAGAAAGGGGTCGATGAGCAGCGTGGTGTCGCCGTCAGACAGCTCAAAGCAGGCGTGGCCTAGAAATCGCACTTGCATCGTCGTATCAGTCCTCCTCGCGGGTGTCGGTTTGGGATTGGTCGAGTGTGCGGGATAGCTCGAAGCCCACCGCCACGCCCACGAGCATGCCGAGCCGCGTCTCTTCGGCGAGCAGCGTCCGTACGGCTCGCTGCCGGGTCTCGGGCTCGGGTTCGCCGGTGGCCTCGCGGACCGCCTGGTCATGGGCAGCGTCGAACCACCCGCCTTCGGCCATCGCCGCCCCCAACATCCGCTGGAGCGCGGGGGCCGCTCGCATCACAAGCTCCTGGGCGTCACGCAGCCGGGCCGGGTCGGAGATCTGCGCGATCGCGGAATCCAGCTCGGCGTCGGTGTAGGCGCGGTCCGGCACTCGCCCTGAGCATACGAGGCCGCGGCGGCGCGCCTCGTGGCCAGCGCTAGGCCAGGGTGGCGCGAGCGAGCGGCAAGCCGATCACCAGGCCGGCCACGGCGCCCACGCCCTCGGCCACCCAGCTCGCCTCCGGGGCGGCGAGCGGCATCAGGGCCACGGCAACGGCGATGGCGGCGGCTCCGATCAGGTCGCCGCCGACGTCCTCGCCGCGTCTGAGCGTCAGCAGGTCCGGTATCGCCCAGGCGATCACCATCGCCAGGGCGGCGCCGTTGGCTCCGAGCGCGAAGGGAACGGCGAAGACGGCGGCCGTGGCCGCCAACCCGCCGACGCCACCGACGAAGAACAGGCCGAGCACGACCAGCGATCCGTGCCGGCGCTCGAGCAGCCAGCCGAACAGACCGATCGCGCCCAGGGTCACAATCGCGTAGCCGGTGTTGTCGTAGGTGAAGGCGGCGGTGAACAACCTCCACCACTGCGAGCCGGGCTTGCCGATGATCGCCAGCGTCTCCTGGGCCCCCAGGCTCGTGCGCCACAGCAGGCATCCGACGAGGCCGAGGACCACCAGGGCGATGGTCGCGTAGGGCCGGGTGTCGGGAGCGATCCCGGGAATCTCGTCGCGACGCAGGCGCGTGAGCAGCGGTGCCGGGGTGCGCTTGGCCTTGCGCTCAGCGACGCGCTGGTCGCGGTCGAGCTTCGGGGCGCGCTTGCGCAGCCGGTTGCCGCAATACGGACACTCGGTGATGTAAGGACTGACCTCGGATCCGCAGCTCTTGCAGATCACGAACAGGTCTGGACCGCCGGTGCTCACGAATCGATTGTAGAACCGGCTCGCCTTCCGAAGGACCGGTTTTCGCGGCGCGTAGCACGCGTCGGGCGCGCGGAGCCTCCGAGAACGTCTCTAAGTAACCGTGGCGGCGACGATCTCGGCCATCACTTCGCGCAGATCGTGGTTGGCCTCGTAGACCACGACCTGCCTCGCGGCCCCGTTTCCGCGCGTCAGGAGGTCCTCGATGGCCTCGAGTTCGGCAAGCGATCCGAGATCCTCGGCGTGCTCGCGCATCCGGTCGATCAACCGCCGGGCGAGCGCGCGAGTCGACACGCGGTCAGAGCTGGGCAGGTCGACGAGCTCCCCCTCGAGGCCGTGGCGGGCGGCCAGCCACTTGTTCTCGTCGAGCATCTCGAAGGGATATCGCGACAGGCGCCTGCCCTCCTCGAAGTGGATCGAGAGCTCGCGGACCATGGCCTGGACCAGAGCCGCCAGCCCCAGCGAATGCTCGACGTGGGTCTGGGAGTCCATGACACGGATCTCGACCGTTCCGAACTTGGGGTGCGGCCGGACGTCATGCCACAGGTAGGTGTAGTCCTCGATCACCCCCGCGGTGATCATGAACTCGATCCGGCGCTCGTAGTCCTCCCAGTCCTCGTA
>JBAPXO010000687.1:0-1690 GCA_049284255.1 Solirubrobacteraceae bacterium
GTGACGCCGAGGTGCGCCGCGCGCTCGAGCGCCTGGCCGCCGGCGAGGCGGCCGACGCCTGACGAGCCGCGTCTCCGCCACCGCCAAACCTGCCCTGCGCCTCGCTCGGCTAGAAGCTGCAGTGGTAGACCAGGCTCGCTTCCGTTTTGTGCTTCTGGTTCTCGCCGATGAGGCCAAGAGCGCTGATATCTACCCTCTCTCCACGCCCGCACCGGCCCGGCCGGTATGTCTGGCTGGAGTACCCCAGGGCCTCGTAGCACTGCGGGGTCTCGCTGGAGTGCCCGATCGAGAAATTAGGGCACAGAAAGACATGCCGGCTGCGGTCCTCGTGCCAATCCACGCGCGGCCGGGGAGAGGACGAGGTCGTCTTGTAGAAGACATCGGCCCACGAGTGCCCGACGATGTGTCGATGGGCTCGGCGGTGGAGCGACACACAGCTGTGCGTCCGTTCGTTGCCGCCGAAGTACTTCCAGTGGCTGCATTTGAACGCGATGAGTGTCGAGGCGCCCGCCGACGAGACGGCGATGAGCCCGATCGCGCCGATGAGGGCCGCCACGGCGGCAATGCTTCGTTTTGTGGTCATGCTGCCGACAACCCGCCCGGGAGCGTCAAGTTGCGCCCGGCAAGTGGGCGAGGTCAGCCGTGCTGCGTTCGTCGGGCGTCAGCCGGAGGCGCCGTTGAGGTGCCAGAGCCCGTCGAAGCCGACGTGGTCCTCGACGGCCACGTTGCCGAGACGCTCGCGCGCCTCCTCGAGACTGATGGAGCAGATCTCGGCGACCTCGGCGGTGGCGAGTGGCTCGCCCGCCCAGGCGAGAACCTCCTCGACGCTCTCGGGATCGTCGCGGCGGACCAGGTCGGGCGCCAGGTTGGCGACCGCGACCTCGTAGGCCGCGAGCGGCTGGAACCCGGGGACGGCGAGCGCATCGCCATCGCCGTCGCCGTTGGCGGACACGAACTCGTAGGACGGGCAGGTGTACCGGTGGCCGTCGTCGTCGGTCGAGGCGAGCTTGTGCGAGAGCGCTACCGCCCGGTCCGACGGGGTGCGCGAATGGGCCAGGTCCTGCTCGAGCAGCTGCTCGGTTTCGGGCTCGGCCATCCACTGCTCAAGCGCATCCGGGTCGACGCCGGCGCGACGCGCGGCCTCGGCGCGAGTGTCGGGCTCGTCAAGCAGGCAGCCTGAGAAGTGCAGGACGCGCAGGGCGCGCAGGATCGCGCGCTCGCGGTCGGGGGCGTGGCGGCGGACGGCAACGACAGCGCGGCAAGCCGGAAGGGTGGCCGCCATCCGCGGGCGCAGTGAGGAGTCCATCGGCATGTGGTACTTCTCGGCGAGGCGCTTGAAGGAGGACGACTGGCGCTCCGGCGTGAACCCCTTGTCCTCGTAGTCGCTGGGCTTCTCGGATAGGCCGACCATGCGCAGCTCCCAGTCAAGCTGGTCGCCGTAGAGCCAATCCAATCGCCGGCGGCTGGGCTCGGCCGACCACGCGAACGGACACCCGGGATCGGTGTACTCGGTGATCTGGAGCTTGGCCATGGCGCTGAGTCTAGGAACGCGTTCGCGGAAGCCTCCGCCGCACGTTCAGCAAGCCTCCGCCGCGCGCTCGCGGAAAGCCTCGATCACGCCGTCTAGGCTCCTGCTGATGCCCGAACTGCCCGAAGCCGAGCGCGCCCGGCAGGTCCTGGAAGCGGTCGT
>JBAPXO010000688.1:0-3301 GCA_049284255.1 Solirubrobacteraceae bacterium
GTGCTCTTCGGTGGCTCGCTGTTCACGATCTTCGCCGGGGTTTACTACTGGTTCCCGAAGATGACCGGCCGGATGTTCGACGACCGCCTCGGCAAGCTGCACTTCTGGCTCACGTTCATCTTCTTCAACCTGACCTTCGGCCCGATGCACCTGATCGGGATCCAGGGCATGCCCCGACGCGTCGCCGAGTACGCCTCCAAGTTCGCCGCCTGGAACCTCTTCATCTCGATGTCGTCCTTCGTCCTCGGGGCGAGCACGCTGATCTTCCTCTACAACATCGTCGCCAGCTGGCGGGCCGGCCCGCGCGCGCTGCCCAACCCGTGGCGCGCCATGACGCTGGAGTGGCAGGTCTCCTCGCCGCCGCCGATCTTCAACTTCGACTCCGTCCCGACCGTGGTCGGGGGACCGTATGAGTACGGCGTACCGGGTGCCGTCCATGGCATCTTCAAGCCCCCGGCGCACGACCGACCGGTTCCCGTCGGAGCATCCACCAACGCGCCGACCCAGGAGCCGCACCGATGAGGACCGTATTGGTCATCGCCAACGAGACCCTCGGCGGCCAGCCGCTGATCGACGCCGTGCGTCACAAGGCCGAGGAGGAGGAAACGCGGTTTGTCCTGTGCGTCCCCCAGACGCAGCCCAGGGCCGGCTACGTGGTCTACGACCACGCGGTGTTCGACGCTGCCCAGGTGAGGGTCGATCTGGCCACGGGCTTCCTTCGCTCGGAGGGGATCACCGCGGTCGGAGAGGTCGGCGACCCCGACCCGTATGCGGCGACGATGGACGCGGTACGCGAATACAACCCCGATGAGATCGTCATCTCGACGTTCCCCGAGACGCGGTCGGGCTGGCTGCGCCGGGATCTGGTCGATCGCGTCAGCGACGCGACCCGGATCCCGGTTGAGCACGTGGTCGCCGACGTCGATCAGGAGGGACTCGGTGTTCACATCACGCTGGCGGTCGCCAACCGAACCGCCAGCGGCGACGAGCTGCTGGACGCGCTCAAGGAGAAGGCCAAGGCGGGGGCCGATGAGCATGAGCGGCTGTTCATCGTCGTCGTTCCCCAGGAGGGCGGCAGCGGGAGCGCCGGCCAGCGGGCTCGTACCCGGCTGGCGCTGGTGCTGCGCCGGCTGCGTGACGCCGGACTGACGGCCGCGGGCATGATCGGCGACCCCGATCCCTACACCGCGATCATGAACGCACTCCAATCCTTCCGAGTCGACGACATCGTGATCTCGACCTTCGCCTCGACGAAGTCAGGCTGGCTGCGCGCGGATCTGATCGACCGGGTGCGCAACGCCAGCGGTAAGGACGTCGAGCACATCGTCCACAGCGACACCGTTTCCACGACCGCGTAAATGGAAGCGGCCTCTCTAGCCCACGGCGACCACCACGGCCCGCCTCCCGCCCACCACTCCTCACGGGTGGAGGCCCCAACCCTCGGGATGCTGCTTTTCATCATCTCCGAGGTGATGATCTTCGGCGCGTTCTTCACCGCCTACTTCTTCATCCGGGTGGTCTCCCACGATCCCTGGCCCGCTCCCGGGACAACGCTGCCCGAGGCCGTGGCCGGCGTCAACACCGCCATCCTGCTGTCCTCGTCGCTCACGCTTCACTGGGCACTGGTCTCGGCCAAGAACGGGAACCGGTTCGGGCTCAAGGCGGGGATGCTCACGACCTTCCTGCTCGGTCTGACCTTCCTGACGATCCAGATCAACGAGTACATCCACATCGGCTTCTCACCGCGCTACTCCGCCCAATCCTCGGTCTTCTACGCCCTCACCGGACTACACGGGGCCCACGTCTTCATCGGGCTCTGCCTGCTGTTGATGGTCACGGTCAGGGCGTTCCGCGGCCACTATTCGCCGGAGAGCCACCGGGGCATGGAGGTGCCGGGGATCTACTGGCACTTCGTCGACATCATGTGGGTGGTCGTCTACACGACGGTCTACGTGCTCTAGAAGGTTTGTGAAGGGCCCGCCCAACCCGCTGCGCTCCGAGGCCGACGCGTTCACCTTCCTGCTGTGGTTCGTGGGCGCGGTTGCCGTGATCGTCGTGCTGGTGCTGATCCTCCAGGCCATTTGAGAACCGCGCTCCCGCGACCGCGGGCGTGCCACCATTGAGAGGCGTGATGCAGCCGCCCCTTCTCCTTGCCGACGCGCCGCTCCAGACGATCGGCTTCCCCGTGCTCGTGGTCCTGTCATGGGTCCCGTATCACCTGCGGGCGCGCCATCTCGCCGCCGAGCATCGCCCGGTCCCGACCTGGCGCCAGGTCTGCTGGGCGTCCGGGCTGGTCGTGCTCCTGATCGCCTTCAGCTCGCCCGTAGACCACATCTCAGAGCAGCTGTTGGTCGCTCACATGGCCGAGCACCTGTTGATCGGCGACATCGCCGCCCTGCTGCTCGTGCTCGGGATGACCGGCCCGCTGCTGGCCCCGCTGCTGCGCAACCCCGTTATCGCGCGCCTGCGCGTCCTGACCCACCCCGTGGTCGCGATCATCGTCTGGGCGACCAACTTCTACGTCTGGCACTCGCCCTACCTGTACCAGCTGGCGCTCCGTCACGACGCCATCCATGCCCTGGAGCACGCCACCTTCCTGGCCTTCGGCATCGCGATGTGGATGGCGCTGCTCGGTCCGCTCCCGAAGCCGACCTGGTTCGGAAACGGCGCCCGACTCGTCTACGTCATCGCGGTCCGGCTGATCGGTACGGTGCTCGCCAACATCCTGATCTTCGGCGGCAGCGTCTTCTATCCCTATTACCGCCCCGGCGACGCGCTCTGGCACATCAGCCCGATCGCCGATCAGGTGGCCGCCGGCGGATTGATGATGGTGGAGGAGAGCCTGCTCACGATCGGCTTGTTCTGCTGGCTGTTTTTGCGGGTGGCGCGGGAGAACGAACAGCGCCAGGCCCTGCTGGACTATGCCTTCGAGCACGACCTGGAGCTCGACGAGCGCCGCGCCGGGCGAGCGGTGGCGGCGGGCCGCAGCCAGGAGCTCTGGCGGCGCCTGCGTCAGCGCGCCGAGGCGGCCTCAGCCGCGACGCCCGACGAAGTCACTACCCCGGCTGCTGCCAACCAGGCCACCGCTCCCGTTGCGGCCAATGGCGCCGATATCGGCGCAACGGCCCCTGCGAGCGCAGGGGCGGCTACTTCGCCGCCGTCGAAAGGTAGTTGACGAGCGCCGTTATCTCGTTGGGTTTGAGCGTCTGGGCGAAATTGGCGGGCATGATCCCCGCCTTGTAGCCGGAGGGAAGGTAGGCGTACGGCTTGGTGATAGCCGTGTAGATGCACTTCTGCAAGG
>JBAPXO010000689.1:0-3847 GCA_049284255.1 Solirubrobacteraceae bacterium
CCGCAGGACCTCGACCGGTGTCGACGCCGGAGGGCGAGACGCCGGCTGCGTGGCCGGGCCGGAATCCGGACCTCTCGCCGGGGCTGGCCGCTGCGTCGACCCTGGGCGGTCACCTCGAACTTCAGGACGACCGGCGGCTGGGACGGGTACAGCGGGTGCGAAGGTCCCGGATCTTCGCCCCGCTGCAGGTCTTTTGTGGTGCGAGGTTACGGCTTGGGCTGATCTTCTTGTACTGGCCGGTCGTCGTGGCGGTGTCGGCCGAATAGGTGCCCGAGGCGATGGATCTCCTCCTCACCCGCCGCGATCGGAGCCAACATCGCCACGAGCTCTTGCATCGTGTCGGTGAGACGGTCTACCGACGCTCGCAATGGATCAACCGAGGTCGCGAGGGTCTCGATCACCTCGACGTGGTGCTCGACTGACTCGGTCACGTCCTCGATCGCGCGTACGGCATCGAGCATGTTGGCCTCGATGTCGCGGGTTTCGTGCAAGGACTCGACCACGTCACGCTCGGCCCCGCCGAGAACGGCTCGAATTGGACGGGTGAGGAAATCGAGCATCAGTCATGACGTTACCGAGTGCTGAAAGCACCGCGCCGCGGTCCGGCTGGCGATCACGCTGGGGGATAGTCGAGCGCACGCCGCAGCTTCGCCGCCAGAGCCTCGAAGAGCGGGTACACCCCGGGTCCATGGGCCTCCTCCACCGCGGGCTTCCACAACTCCCAGCGGTCGACCAGCGTCCGCCCTAGCAACAGCTTGATCAGCTCCAGGTCGAAGGCCTCCATGCGTTCGAGCGCGGCCAGCTGTTCGAAGAAGTCGAGTTCCCGGTAGAGCACGTAGGCCTCCGGAGCATCGGCGGCCACGTAGGCGACGTACGCCTCTCGCAGTTCGTCTGGAGACTTGAAGCGGGCGACGAGTCGGCGCGCCTCCACCAGCGCGTCCTCGTTCCAGCGGCGAAAGAACTCAGCCGCCATCTGTGCTTCGCGGCTGCGCCGCGCCTCACGGACCTGCTGGGCGGCGAAGACGGCGGCGCCGAAGGCGCCGACGAGGCTGACCGCGAGGATCGCGGTCGCGATCGCGGTGACCTCACCCCAGTCCACTGCTGTGATCTCCAAGCCTTGTCTCCGATTCGTCTCGGCGTCGACCCAGACCTCAGGCCAAGCGATCACCTTAGAACGGGCCTTCAGCCGCCAGCGGGTACGACCGTCTCGACCAACCCGGAAACGACGTCGTAGATGTGGCCCGAGACCGTGACGCGCGGGGAGACGGCAGGGGCGGAGCGCAGGCGCTCGACGTCACGCGTCACCGTGGCTGGCGGGTCCAGGACGGCGTGCTCGAGCAGGGTCGATTGCTCGGCGCCGATCCGCTCGGCGTAGCGCCGGCGAAACGCCTCGTCGGCGAGCGCCCCCGTCGCGCACTGGGTGTGGTGGATCACCGCGACCTCGAATAGCGGTCCCTCGGGCAGCATGTTCTCGGCGAGCTGGGCGATGAACGCGACATCGTCGATCACCGCTGGTGTGACCCGGCCGCCGACGTTTCGGAGGACCAGTGCGTCGCTGAGACCGAGACCCAGGAAGTGAGCGGGATCGACACGCGGATCCAGGCACGTGATCACGAACAGCCGCAGGTTGGGGAACACGACGGCGCCCTGGTGCCCACCGGCGGCGGCAAAGGCGCGGTTGCGCTCGAGCGCGGGATCGATGTTGGCGGTGGTCACAGCGTTTCTCCGTTCGTGAGGCCTGGGTGCAAGGGCTGGGGGCTCATGTCGAAACCTCCTGTCGCGAGCCGATCGTGCTCGCGACCCGGGCCGGCTGACGCCGTCGGCGCGTGTGTACCGCGAGTGCAAGCAGCGTCAGCGCTGCCGCCAGCGAGCAGGCCGCCATGTAGACAAAGCCGCGATCAAAGGCACGCAGGACGCCGGCAGGACCCGGTGTCCCGTAGAGCGCAATCCACGCGGCGATCGCGACCGCCGCGCCGATCTGGCGAAACGTGGTCTCAGCGGCGATCCCGGTGGTCAGGCGATCTGCCGGGACAGCAAGGACTGCCGCCGAGGTGAACGTCGGCAGGATCAGACCGACGCCAGCTCCACCGATCAGCATCCCGGGGAGGTAGTGGCCGATGTAGTCCGGCTGGGCGGGCAAACCCAAGAAGAGCAGCGCACCAACAGCGAAGAGCAGGCCGCCGAAGAAGCCGACGATGCCGGGGCCGTAGCGGGCAGTGAGCCGCCCCCCGGGGGCGGCGAAGATCGCAGCCATCACCGGACCCGGTGCGAAGCCGAGCCCCGCATGGAGGACCGAGTAGTGCCACACGTGCGTGAGGAACAGCACCCCCCCGAGCAGCAACGCGGCGAACCCCGCGTAGAACAGGAACGTCGAAGCCACGGCGTAGGAGAACGACGCCGAGCGAAACAACTTCAGGTCGAGGACCGGCGAGGGATGCCGGCGGGAGCGCGCGATGAACGCACCGCCGGCCGCTAGCGACGCGACGAAGCTGGCGATCACGCGTCCGTCCCATCCCCAGTCTGGCCCCTTGACGAGCCCGAACGTCAGCAGCGCGACCGCGGCGGCCAGCAACACGGCGCCGAGAACGTCGGGCACTGTCGCCTCCGGATCGCTGACCTCGTCAAAGCGCCGCCGCACACGCCACAGTGTCATCAGGCCGAGGGGAACGTTGACGAGAAAGATCCACCGCCAGCTGGCCTGCACGAGCAGCCCGCCGAGCGGTGGGCCCATCGCCGCGCCCACTCCGCCCAGCGCCGCCCACGCGCCGATCACCGCCGGTCGCTCACGCTCGCCGAACAGCGGCAGCAGCATGCTCAGGGAGGTGGGGGTCAGCGCCGCGGCGCCGGCGCCCTGGAGGATCCGCGCGCCGATCAGGAAGCCGGGCGACGGCGCGGCTGCACACAACGCCGAGCCGAGCACGAACACTCCCAGGCCGGCCTGGAACACGCGCTTTCGGCCGGCTAGATCACCGATCCTGCCCAGCGGCACGAGCAGCGCGGCGAGCACGATCGCGTAGGCGCTCAGCACCCAGGACAGTCCGGAGAGGCCAGCGGCGGGCCACTGGCGCTCGATCGAGGAGAACGCGATGTTGACGATGAACAGGTCCAGGACCGAGATGAACACCGCAGGGGCGAGCGTCGCAAACGCCCACCACCGCCGGTCCGGGCCGTAAGTGGAAGAGAGGCTGGCTTTTTTCATGCAAGGCAGCCTACCGAGGTGGCTGACTTGTGTCAAGCAATTCAGCTACTAAAAAGCGCCGCGTGGCAAGCGCCGCGGCTGAGCGTCTCGCCGATCCAACTTCTTTGAGTTGTTAGAAACAGGGTCTACGCTCAAAGTATGCGAATCGTGATGCTGACCAGCTGCTTGGGACCGGCCGATCTCGCCTATCGCGCTGACCACGCGTTGCTCGTTCCCATGAGCGATCAGACGCCGGTCGCGCCCATCTGAAAGGACCGTCGTATGCCACTCTTCTTTTTTACGGTCGAACAGCAGGAACGAGCCATCGTCGAGCGCTTCGGCAAGTTCGTCCGCGTTGCCAGTCCGGGACTTCAGCGCAAGTCACCCTTCGTCGAGAAGGTCGCCGGAAGGATGAGCTTGCAGGTCGAGCAGCTCAATGCCGACATCGAGACGAAGACCAAGGACAACGTCTTCGTCGTCGTTCAGCTCGCGATTCAGTACATGGTCGGAGCCGAGGACGAGAAGGTGAAGGACGCCTATTACAAGCTGGACGACCCCGAGGTCCAGATGAAGTCCTACGCCTTCGACGTGGTCCGCTCGCACATCCCGACGATGGATCTCGACGAGGCCTACGCCGACGCCGACACGATCGCCAAGCACATCCAGGAC
>JBAPXO010000690.1:0-3866 GCA_049284255.1 Solirubrobacteraceae bacterium
CTGACCGTCTTTCAGCACGCCGACCCGACCTCCTACGACGAGATCTGCGCGCGTTTCGTTCGCTGGACCGATATCGACATCCACCACCGGGGCGCTCGCACGTGCTCGGGTGGTCACGGGTTCTCCGCCCTGGGGCGGCGCGAGCTGTTGGGGATCCTGCAGCGCCGGGCCCTGGCTTTGGGGGTGGAGATCCGCTTTGAATGTGAGGCGCCGTCGCTGGACGAGCTGGGGTGGGCGGACCTCGTGGTCGGGGCCGATGGCGCCTCCTCAGCGGTGCGGGCGGCGTTGCCCTCGGAGTTCGAACCGTCGCTTGATCCGCGGTGGTGCCGGTACATGTGGCTCGGCACCGACATCGCCTACGACGCCTTCAAGTTCTTCATCGTAGAGACGCCGCATGGCGTGGTCCAGGGTCACGCCTATCCCTATGACTCGGAGATGAGCACGTTCATCGTCGAAACCGGTGAGGACACGTGGCGGGCGCTGGGATTGGACTCGTTGTCGCCGGGCTCGCTCGCGCCCGGGGTCAGCGATGAGGCGAGCGTCGCCTACTGCGCGGAGCTGTTCGCCGACGCCCTGGAGGGCCACGGGCTGGTGGCCAACAACTCCAAGTGGCTGCGCTTCACGACGGTGTACAACCGGGCCTGGCACTCCGGCAACGTCGTCCTGCTCGGAGACGCCGCCCACACCGCGCACTTCTCGATCGGCTCGGGGACCAAGCTGGCGATGGAGGACGCGGTCGCGCTGGCGTGGTCGTTCAAGACGCTCGGCTCGGGGGATGTTCCCGGGGCATTGTCGGCGTATGAGGCGGAGCGGCGGCCGGTGGTCGAGAGCACGCAGCGGGCGGCGCAGGCGTCGTTGGAGTGGTTTGAGGGGATCGGGCGCTATGTCGGGCAGGAGCGGCTCCAGTTCGCGTTCAACCTTCTGACGCGGTCACGGCGCGTGACCTACGACAACCTGCGCCTGCGCGACGCCGGGTTTGTCTCAGACGTCGATGAGGTGTTCGCCGACCGGGAGGGGTTCTCGGCGCGCCCGCCGATGTTCGCGCCCTTGTCGCTGCGGGGTCTCGAGTTGCCCAACCGGGTGGTGGTCTCGCCCATGGACATGTACTCGGCGGACGATGGGGCACCGAGCGACTTTCATCTCGTGCACCTGGGGTCGCGGTCGCTGGGCGGGGCGGCGCTCGTGTTCAGCGAGATGATCTGCGTATCCGCGGAGGGCCGGATCACCCCGGGGTGCGCGGGCATGTACCGGGCCGAGCACGTTCCCGCGTGGCGGCGAATCGTCGAGTTCGCCCACCGGTATGCCGGCTGCGCGATGGCCGCCCAGCTCGGGCACTCGGGCCGCAAGGGCTCGACCAAGCTCATGTGGGAGGGGATCGACGAGCCGCTTGATGAAGGCGGATGGGAGGTCATGGCGCCCTCGCCGATTGCCTATTCGCCGCAAAACCAGGTGCCGCGGGAGATGACGGCCGCCGACATGGAACTCGTCCTGAGCCAGTTCGTATCGGCCACGCTGGGCGCGCTCGACGCCGGGTTTGATCTGCTGGAGATCCATTGCGCCCATGGCTATTTGCTCTCGAGCTTTTTGTCGCCATTGACCAACCAGCGCTCGGATGGGTATGGGGGTTCGCTTGCGGCCCGGGCGCGTTTTCCGCTGGAGGTGTTCGACGCCTGCCGGGGGGTGTGGCCCTCTGACAAGCCGATGAGCGTGCGGATCTCGGCGACCGATTGGGTTGCCGGAGGGTTCTCGCCCGACGATGCCGTCACCTTCGCGCGGATGCTCGCTGAGCACGGCTGCGACATCGTCGACGTCTCCTCCGGTCAGGTCACCCCGCTTGAGGAGCCCGCCTTCGGTCGCAGCTTCCAGACTCCGTTTGCCGACCGGATCCGCAACGAGGTCGGGCTGCCGACGATCGCCGTGGGGGCGATCGCCTCCTACGACGACGTCAACACGATCGTGCTCGCGGGTCGCGCCGACATGTGCGCGCTCGCGCGCCCCCACCTGTATGACCCCCACTGGACACTGCACGCCGCCGCCGAGCAGGAGTACGCCGGCGATGGCGTGGCGTGGGTACCGCAGTACCAGGCCGGCTCGCGCAAGCCCCCGACCGGTCGCGCCGATGACGTGCGCAAGGAGCTCGCGCGTTCCTTCGAGCCCGACACCCCCGAGATGCTGGTGATGCCCGAGGGCTGGTCCTAGCCACGGCGCGCGGTGGCACCCCGGCGTGGGGGTGCCACCGGCTAGCCATGGTCGACAGCGTCAGTCAGACGGCGGCTCGTAGAGCTGCAGATCGTTGCCGTCGGGGTCCTTGAAGGTGGCGATCCGCCCCCATGGGTGCTCGCTGATGTCGCCGGGTACTTCGACGCCCGCCGAGCGCAGCTCCTCCACCGCCTTCTCGAGCCCGCCCTGGGGCTCGAAAGCGATGACCGCGCCGCCGTCGCCACCCGCAGATTCGCGAGCGTTGAGCCCGATCTGCAGTCCGTTTGACTTCAGCATCGACCAGTCGCCTTCGCCCTGAGCCTGCTCGAGACCCAGCCGGTCACGGTAGAAGGCCACCGCCCGTTCCATGTCGGTGACCGGGAGCCAGACCACTGCTATTCCCTGAACCATTACGCGGCCACGCCGAGCTTCTGCAGGTCATGCTCGGCCACCTGGTCCAGAAGACCCTCGAGCTTCTGCGCGGCGCTCTGCTCCTGCTGGAGGATTTGCTCGGCGACCTGCACCGTCTCCTGGTCTCCGGCGCGCTGGGCTACCAGGCGGAGCATCCGGTACGAGGCGATCTCCAGGTGCTCGAACGCGTAGGCCTGAATCGCCATCTTGCCGTCGGTATCGGGGGCCGACTTGGCGAGCATGCCGCTGGCCATGGCGCCGCCCTTCTGGGCGATGTCCTTGAGCTTGGAGGGGCTTGCGTCGTAGGCCTCGAGGCGCTGGGTGATCAGCCGCTCGTGCTCCTCGGTCTCGGCGAGATGCTCGCGAAAGACCTGCGCCAGCTGCGGGTCGTCGACGCTCTCGGAGCCGGTCCTGAGCTGGGCGAGGGCGTTCTCCTCGGTTGAGTGCACATCGGTCAGGTACTTGACGAGCTGCTCTTGAAGGTTGTCTCCGGGCATGGAGCCTCCTTTTAGGTCGTGTTTCTTTCTTCTCGTTACCTAGATACGCCGTCGAACAAAACCTAAACAGCTTGTTCGTACAGGGGGCGGTCAGGTAAGCAGGCGCTCGAGCCGCTCCAGCCCGTCGTGGACCTCGACGAAGCTCGTTGTCAGCGGGGAGAGCCCGAGGCGGATCACGTCCGGGTTACGGAAGTCGACGATCACGTCGGCGTCGATCAGGCGCTGGGTGAGGCCCTTGGCGTCAGGGTGAACGAGCGCCACGTGCGAGCCCCGGCGCTCCGGGCTCCGAGGCGAGCCGATGCTCACGCCTTGGCCTTTCAGGCGCGTGTCTGTAAAGGCGACCGCATATTCGGTGAGCCTGGTCGACTTGGCTCGGATGGCCTCGATCCCGGCCTCGATGCAGAGCTCAATCCCCGTCTGCGCGGCGGTCAGGGCGATCACCGGCGGACTGCCCGAGAGCATCGGCATGATCCCCTGGCCGGGGAGATAGCCCTGGGCCATCTCGAAGGGGTCGGCGCGCCCCAGCCAGCCCCAGATCGGCGGTTTTAGCTCGGCCTGGTGACGGCTGGCGACGTAGAGGAAGGCCGGCGAGCCCGGCCCGCCGTTGAGGTACTTGTAGGTGCAGCCGACCGCCAGGTCGACGCCGTCGTCATCGAGCGTGATCGGGATCGCGCCGGCGCTGTGGGAGAGGTCCCAGAGGGTGAGGGCGCCGCGGGCGTGGGCGATCTCGGTAATTTGTTTTACGTCGGCGATGTGCGC
>JBAPXO010000691.1:0-10828 GCA_049284255.1 Solirubrobacteraceae bacterium
CCGCGCCGATCAGCTTCAGCGCCGTGAACGCCACCTCCGAGGCCCGCAGGACCGAGGCGACGCCGACAGCTGCCGCAAACGTCCACACCGACAGCCCGGCGCTCACGCCGACCGAAGTGGCCAGAGCATTCCGGCGGCCATGGATGAGGATGTTCTTGGTGACCACCGCGGTATCGGGGCCCGGGATCACGATGACGATCGCGGCTACGCCGATGAACACGAGCAGATGGACACCCACGTTCAGCAGTCTGACACGCGCTGTTTCGGGTGGCGAGCCCTACCAGGGCAAGCTTGAGCTCGTCCAGTGGGTGAGGCCCTTGAGATCGTCGGCCTTGTGCACGTGGCGAGGCGGCGTCTGAAAAGTGGCGTAGGGCGCGAGTCGCAGCACGACGCGTTGCTCTCGGCGGACCATCTCCTCGACGTCGGGGCGCGCCGAGTCGGGCATCTCTTCCCCGGCCATGACGGTCGAGATCCGCATCATCAGGTCGACCGCGGCATCGATGTCGGGATCGAGGGTCGCCCGACAGTACACCTGGAGATAGGTGAGCGGCCACTGCTCGTCAAGGATGCAGAGCGACACCTCGGGGTTCCGACTCACCGCCTTTGCCTTGGCGCGAGCCTGCATCGTTGAGACGAGCAGTTGGTTTTTGTCCTCGACGACGTAGTAGACGACCGACATCGAGGGGCCGGCATCCTGGCGCGGATATCCGAACACCGCCGTGCGGTGCTGGCGAACGAACTCACGACGGCGTTCGCGCTCTTCGTCGTCCATGACCCGGAGTCTCCATCACCGTCCGGTGCGCCGCAAGGGCTGGACAGTTTCCCGGCGGTTGGTCAGACGCTATCCCGGGTCAGCGTTTGACTCCGTAGCGGAGGGTCACCACCTGACCCGAAGCTGACGCCTTAAGGGTTTCAAGACCGGCCTGAACCGGTGGGTCGCCAAAGAGGCGGATTCCGCTGCCGAGGAGCACGGGCAACAGAAGGATCTGAATCTCGTCGACCAGCCCCGCCGCGAGGCACTGATCGGCGACATTTGCGCCAAGCACCAGCAGGTTGCGTCCGTCGGCGGCCGTGACCGCGGTGGCCACGGCGTCGCGGATATCACCTGACAGGAAGGTGTACGCGGGGTCGCTCTCATCGGACGGCGGCGTATGGGTGAGGACGAAGATCGGACCGCTCCAGCGTCCACCGAAGGGCTTGCTGGTCTCGGGTCGCTGCGCCCGACGGCCGACCTCGTAGCCACGCCGACCGCCGAGGATCGCCCCCGTCGTGGTGATGGTCTCGTCGACGAGCTCGGCTGGGGCGTCGCCGGCGTGGTCGAAGACCCAGTCCATCTCGTCGTTGGGGCCAGCGACGAAGCCGTCGAGCGACATCGCCGTCTGCACCAGGACCCTGCTCATCGTCCCCTCCGTGATCGCGGGTTTACGAGCCGTACGTGTATCAAGACTGCCCCCGAGGCGAGAACTCATCTCTTCGGGTCTTGAGCGCCCGCAGGCATCGGCACGGGATCGCCTACGGCTAGCCTCGCGGGAGGGAGCCGGCGACTTCGAAAGGATCTTTTATGGCATCGACGAAGCTACCTGGAGGCACGTTCTCGCTTGGGGACGATGTCGTTCTGACGCGCTTTGGGTACGGCGCGATGCAGCTTGCCGGACCCGGAGTGTTCGGCCCGCCAGCTGACCGTGACGAAGCGATCGCCGTTCTCCGCGAGGTCGTCGAGCTCGGCATCACTCACATCGACACCAGCGACTACTACGGCCCGCACGTCACCAACGAGATCATCAAGGAGGCCCTGCACCCGTACCCGGACAGCCTGCAGATCGTGACCAAGGTTGGCGCGCGGCGCGACGCCGAGGGTGGGTGGCCGCACGCGCTGGCGCCCGACGAGCTCCGGCAAGCCGTTCACGAGAACTTGGAGAATCTGGGCGTGGATGCAATGGACGTCGTCAACCTCCGCGTCGGGGGCTTTCAGACCGCGGAGCCAGGCTCGATCGCCGAGCCGTTCACAGCGTTGGCCGAGATGCGCCAGGAGGGACTAATCAAGCACTTGGGCGTCAGCACCGTCAACGCTGAGCAGATCGAAGAAGCGCAGTCCATCGCTCCAATCGTCTGTGTCCAGAACTTCTACAACGTCGCCAACCGCGCCGACGATGCGCTCATTGATTCCCTTCGGGAGCGGGGTATCGCCTACGTGCCGTACTTCCCGCTCGGCGGGTTCACACCGCTGGAATCCGAGACGCTGTCGTCAGTTGCCGCGCGGCTGGATGCGACGCCGTTGGCGGTCGCGCTCGCCTGGCTGCTGCAGCGGTCGCCGAACATCCTGTTGATCCCGGGCACGTCATCGGTCGCGCATCTCCACGACAACGTGCGCGGGGCGGGACTCGAATTGCCGGCGGACGCGCTCGGCGAGCTCGACTCGATTGCTGAGCAGGAGAACTGAAGGAGGCCGGAGCTCAGCTCCCGACAGTGGCGCCGGGGTGTTTGGCGCTGACCGCGTCACCATGCCGGTCGACCGCGACGCAAAGCGAGGACGAGGCGCAGGAGATGGCCGTCATGAACCGGTGGCCATCGACTCTGGTGACGCGCCATGCCTGCGCGCCAGCGGTGGGGTTCGCTGAGCTCACGGTGTCCCCGTGGTTGTCGATCGCGACGCACAGCGAGGTGCTCGGACATGAGATCCCCTCAAGCGGTGTCGTACCGTCTACGTTCACCACGTTCCACTGTGGCGTGGGATCCGCGGGGTCGGTTGAGCTCAAGACGTTGCCGCGGTGATCGACGCCGACGCACATCGCTGCGCTCGGGCACGAGATTCCGTCGATGTTGTGGCCGGGGTCAACGACGGTTTGCTGCCAGGCCGGGTTGGGGGCTCCGGGGTGGATGGAAGTGGCGATGACTCCTCGGCCGTACTGCAGACATAGTCCCCCCGGACCGCAGGCGATCCCATACGGCGCAGTTGTCTGGTTGAAGGGGCCGTTCCAGTCGTCGAGATTGAAGGGGTGGCGAGTGTTGTAGTCGCCGTCGGCCGGTTCGGCCCCAACGCACACCGCCGTCGGCGTGCAGGCGACGGCGGTGAGATCGCCGTCGTTGGCCATCAGACACTCGCCGCAGTCGACGAGCGCCCCGTGCCACGCCGAGCGACCACCCGCCGGATGTTTGGAGGCCACGATGTCACCGTCGTTGTCGACGGCTACGCACAGCCTGGGCGAGACGCAGGCGACGCCGTTGTAGCTGGAGGGTTGGCCGAAGTAGTCGCTGGGGTTGCCGTCGTTGCCCGGCCAGCCCCTGCCTCTGAAGCGATGCCACGCGCTTGCCGGTCCCAGGGGCTTACGGCTCGAGACCAAATGCAGCGAATCGTCGGCGGCAACGCACAGGTTGGCCGATGGGCAAGAGATCGAGGTCAGGCCGCCCACGTTGTCCATTCGGGTCACCGACCAGGTGTGGGCACTCGCCGCGGCGGGCACGAGCCCGAGTACCGCGAGCGCCGTAACGATGGTGACCATGCCACAGCGCCTGACGATGGTGCGGCTTCCGACGCGGAATCCGTGTGGTACCCCCACCGCTTGAGTATCGCAGCCGAGGAGAGCTGTGGCGAGCTATCCGACGATCGTTGCCGGGAGCGACGGCACGAGATGCGTCCGGGGGTGAGGCGGGTTTAGGAAGCGCTTGCTACGTTGGATGAAGGGAGTTACCCGGACTGGGCGCGCGCACGTGGAAGTGATGGCGTCATTCTGATGCTCCGTATCACTACGCGGAGGCCGTCTTGTCGCTTGAGCCTCAACTGTTGGCCGATGGTTGCGTCGAGGCTGACGAAGCCGGTCTCCGGTTCTCGTCGTTTCGGCGCAAGATCGCATTGAGCGCCCTTGGTGCGCTGCTGGTGGCCGGCGTTCTGGCATTCGTGCTCGCTGGGCACAGTCAGCAGTTCAGCGTCGCGCTTCGAACGGCTCCAATCAGCTTGCTGGCCGTCGCGGTGCTGCTGCAAATCGTCGCGCTGCTCGCTCGCAGCGAAGCCTGGAACGTGTGCGTGCGCGCCGCTGGCGGCACGGCTGGCCGCCGGATTCTGTTCCGCGCTGCGGCCCTCGGCTACGTCGCGAGCATCCTGAACGGATCGTTCGGGATGGCTGTCCGCATCGCTTCCCTGCGCCGCTCAGCTCCCGACACCACTCCTCGTGTACCGGCACTGATGGCGGCTGAGGTGCCGATCATCACCGTGGAACTCGCCCTCGTGGCGATCTTCTCGTTCACGCTGGTCGCCCCGCTCGGCGTCCCTTGGTGGGTCCCGGGGATCATCATCGGGCTCACCGCCGGTGTCGTCGCGGGCCTGCGTTGCGTCTCGCAGCGCCATCAGGCGGGCCTCTGGGCTGGGCTGACGATCTTGCGCATCCCGGGCCGGGCGCGCCTGATCACGTTTGCGGTCCTGGCGGTATGCGCGCAGGTCTTACGCAACTGGCTGATGCTGCGTGCCATCGGCGTCAACGTCTCCGTGTTCGACGCGATGGCCCTTCTGATCGTCATGTTCACGGTGGGGCAGCTTCCGATCGGACCGAGCACTGGGCCTGCCGCGGCTGTGCTCATCCTTGGCGCCAGCGGCGTCGCAGCGACGGCTGCCGCGGGCGTGCTCCTGACGGTCACCGGGATCGTCGGCACGCTCTGCTACGCCGCGTGGGCCGCCACTGATCGAATCGCCGCCGGCCGGCTCGTGGCGAGCCGGAGCGCCGTCGTTTCACCCACCGCTGTGAGACCAACCTCCACTTGATTGCTGAGACCAGGCGGCGGCTGATAGCGATCCCCGACGCCTGGGTGCAAAACGACCGCACCGCGGGCCGGGTTGCTGTGACCACCGGCGTGATCTTCATCGGCGCGGGGCTGGTCAAGTTCGTCTTTCACGCCTGGGAGTTGAGAGCATTTCACGCGTTTGGTCTGCCTTGGCCGGCCGCCTTGGAGATCTTCACCGGCGTGCTCGAAGTCGTCGGGGGGATCCTGCTGATCGCCAAATCGCTGGTGGTCCCCACCTCGGGACTCCTCGCGGCCACGATGGTCGTGGCCATCGGTGCCTCCGGCATCGGCCACGGGGATGTGATCCCGAGCCTCACACTCGCGCCAGCCCTGCTCGTAGCTCTGGTGTGGTTGATGGCCCGCGCGACCAAGCGGACCTAAACGCGGCACGTGACCAAGCGGACCTAAACGCGGCACGCAGGATCAGGCGAGGGCTGGGCGCTCGCTAGCCGATCCGTTCGTCGATGCGGACATGGACGGTGTCGCCCGCCTCTTTGCCGATCGCCCTGCGGAGCTTGGCCTTGACGGGCAGCCTGTGGGTCCCGTCGCCCTGCGCCATGAGCGCGCCGTCGAACGGCTGGCCGTTGATCGCGCCGCGGATCTTCACGAGCCCGCGCGTGCCAAAGAGCTCCGCCACGTCGTCCATCACCACGCACGTCCAAGCACCAGGGTTCTCGCCCTTTTGAAGTGGGGCGTCGAACTCTCTCAACACGAGGTTCAGTCTCTCACAGGCAACCGGAGTCATCGCCCGCCCAGCCGGTGCTGTTTGTGACCCGGTCCAGGCTCGTCGATCGGCCCGGCGCGGTCTTGTACCTTCCAGCCGTGGTCGACAGCGTCGAGGCTCGCAGCTACGGCAGGGTGTTCAACGAGATCGCCGACGAGTACGACCGCCACCGTCCGGCTTACCCGGATGCGCTCGTCGACCGCGCCTGCGAGCTGGCCGGGCTCGCGCCTGGAGACAAGGTGCTGGAGATCGGGTGCGGCACCGGGCAGTTGACGCGCAGCTTGCTCGCGCGGGGGTTGCGGGTGATGGCAGTCGAACCCGGCGAACGGCTCGTCGCGCGAGCGCGCGACCAAGTGGCCGGCGCCGGCGAAGTGCAGTTCGTCAACGCGCGCCTCGAGGAGGCGTCGCTGCCGAGCGCGCACTTCCGGACGGCGTTTTCGGCATCGGCGATCCATTGGATCGATCCGGATGTGAGTTGGCGAAAGATCGCCGATGTCCTCGTCGACGGTGGGACGGTCGCGCTCTTGTCCTACTTTGGATTGGAGGACGCGCGTAGCGACGAGGATCAACAGGCCCTCCGCGCCGCGCTCACGAGGGTCGCACCCGAGCTGGCCTCCGAGATGCCGATCTACCGAGACCTCGAGGGGACGCTCGCGGGTGTCGAGCAGCGCCGCCACAACGTGTCGGAGGTGTGGGCGTGGCTTGGGAGGTATGCGGTGGCCCGCCCGTACGTCTCCGACCTGTTCGGGGACGTACAGATTGCGGCGATGCCGACACTCGTCGAGCACACCGCCGATGCGCTCAACGCCCTGATGGGAACCATGTCGTTCTGGGCGCGCCTCGCGCCCCGTCAACGCGAAGCTCTCAGTGCCGAGAACCACGCCCTCCAACGGCGGCTCGGTCGGCCGATCCGCTCGAGCACGGTCGCCTGCCTGGTGACAGCGCGGCGGGTGACACGCACTTGACGGCCCCGCTCGTGGGACTCCTACCGCCGCTGGTAGAGGGCCTTTCCGTCCTCGCCGTATCCGGTCAACGAGAAGCCGTTCTTCTCAAGGACCCGCCGGCTGGCGGCGTTGTCGGCGAGCGTGCTGGCGCGGACTGCTTGTATCCCAGGTTGGGCCAAGAGCCACTCGGAGATTGCTCCAACCAGTTCGGTTCCATACGTGCGACCACGGAAGGGTTCCGCGAGCCCGTATCCGATTTCGATCACGCCAGTCTCGTCAGCGCTGCCGTGGGTGCCGCAATCACCGATCACTGTCTCGTCCAACGTGACCATCCACCCAGGAGCTTCGCCATGCTCGCGGGCCATCGAAAGGCCGTTGATCGTCCCCTTGTGAGGCCATCCCTCGCCAGCGTTGATGCCCTCCAGGTCGCCAGCAAGAACCGCACGGGCGGTGTTGTCGTCGAAAGGCACAAGGCGTAGTCGCTCAGTACGGATCTCGTCGAACTTCATCGGCGCAAAAGTATCGACGAACTTCAACGCAGGCCTCAGCCGGTCGCCGCTTGCTTGACGGTGCCGCCTGAGGGGTCTGCGCGCAGGGCGTGCCTCACGGTTTGGCCGCGTGGTGCCGATACCTCTGATGATGGATGGACAGCGGTCTTTGGCCGACGGCTTGCGGTGGATCCTGCTCCCGTCGGCTCTGGCTGCGTTCTTGCCGTTCGCATTGCTGTGGTTGCCGCCTGATCACTGGCGTCTGGCCCCGCTGATCGCTGCGGCAGCGCTGACGACGGCGCTCGGTGTAATTGCCCTGAGAGCGGCGCGAGAGCGTCGGCCGGGCTGGCGGCCGACCGGCCTCCCCTGGGCCTATCTGGTCGTCGTGGTTCTGTTGCGCACTGCAGGCGGCCCGTCGGGCGTTTCGGCGATGGTGCTGCTTCCCGTCTTCTGGCTGGGCCTGTTTGGAACCCGGCGGCAGCTGTGGTGTCTGTTGGTCGGAGTGGCCTTGGTGTTCGTGGTTCCGCTGATTTTGGTCGGCGGTGCGGACTACCCGGCCAGTGCGTGGCGGGCAGGGATCCTGTTCGTGGCTCTCTCCGGGGTGGTTGGCATGACAGTCCAAGCGCTGGTCAGCCACGTCCGTGATCAGGACCGCGAGCGAAACCGACTGCTGTCGGACCTTGATCACCTTGCCCACACCGATGCGCTGACGGGGCTGGCTAATCGACGCGCCTGGCAATCCGAACTTAATCGCGCCTTAGCCCGGGCACGACGCACCGCCACGGCGCTCAGCGTTGCTCTGGTCGACATCGACGGCTTCAAAGCGGTCAACGACGCTGAGGGCCATCCCGGTGGTGACTCGTTGCTCATCGAAGTCGCTCAGCACTGGACCGAGGTGCTTCGCCCAGACGATGTGCTCGCCCGGATCGGTGGAGACGAATTCGCAGTTCTGATGCCCGCTTGCTCGCATGGCGATGCCCCCGAAGTGATCAGACGACTGCGAGCACGGATGCCGACGCCGTATAGCTGCTCGATCGGACTCGCGACCTGGGATAACGTCGAAGACGCTGACCAGCTCATGAGGCGCGCAGATAACGTTCTCTATGACGCCAAGCGCGACAGGCCGCCTCCCGCGCACGCGTCAACCCCGACCGAGGCGATCCGTCGCTCAGCGGATGATCGTGGCCGTCCTCGAACTGCACCCATCGGAGCTTGATCCGGCCGATCGCGCCGAACGCCGCGCTCGCTGAGATCACCCTCTGCGGGCGACGCCGGGGGATCGCCCGCGTCCGATGTCTGTATAGGCCAGCGCGATCAGCGCGGCTGCGCCGACCGCCAAGAGCAGCGGGTAGTCGGGCCACCCGCGATAGCGGAAGGCGATCCGGTGGGAGCCCGCGGGAACGGCCGTGGCGACCAGCGCGGGCGCGACCATTTCGGTCCGCTGCCGCCGTCCGTCGACGGTCGCCGTCCAGCCCGGGTCAAACGACGCGCTGAGCACGACGACCCCGGCCTGCCGCATCCGCACGCTGGCCGCCACCACTCCGTGTTGCAGCTCATCTGACTCGAGCACCGCTCCGGCCGGGGTCGCGGGCGACGGTTCCGGTAGCCGCGGTTCCCGGGCCCCGGACTGACCGTACGCGACGCGAAGGTAGTCGCCGGCCTCCGCGAGCCGCGAGTTCAACAGCGAGATGCTGCGCGTGCCGATGTCGTTGCGATCGGCCGACAGTGTGCCGACGATTCCGCCGGCTTGGATGTAGCCGGCGGCCGGCAGCGTCCACAGTGAGTAGGGACCGGCCCGGAGCTTGAGCTGAGCGGGGACGGGGGGTCTGGAGCCGGTGGGGACGATGAGGTAGTGGATCGCGAACAGCCGGTAGTCGGAGGGGTTGTGCTCGTCGAGGTAGGACTCGGGGTCGGTCATCAGCGAGGCGGTGCGTAGCGTGTATCCGACTTCGTCGACGTCGCGGCTGTCGAGGTACTTGAAGACCGGCAGGGCGCCGACGGTGAACTCCTCGCCCCAGTTCGTGGGCATCCCGGCGTAGGTCCGTCCGCCGCCGTCGCGTTTGATTACAGCGATGAGGCGATCGAGCTCGGCGCCTTGGGTGGTGTCGGCTCGCTGCTGGGCTGCGATGGCGGCACTGTCGTGACGGTCGTAGGCACCTAGCTGAAGCCAGGCGGGTGCGAGCACGACGACCGCCGCCACCAATACGACGGCCGGGGAGAGGCCGGGCGGCCACCGCGAGACCTTGGTTTTGAGCAGCCCCAGAGCGCCGGTGGCCAGCCACGCCGCGCCGCGCCCGGCGAGTAGGAGGGCGGCGAGTTGTGCGCCCATCATGAACCGGCGAAAGAACAGATCGGCGCTACCGGGGATCACGTCGACGAGCGACCCAAAGGTCGCGCGACCGAAGGACAAGACCAGGCATACCGCGAGCGCGACCAGGAGGCCGCGCGCGTTGGCGTCCGATGACCAGGCAAGCCACGCCAGCCCGAACCCCAATGCCGCGAGCACGGTCACGACGGGTAGGCGGCCGTGGTCAAGCAGCTGACCGGAGATCAGCCAGTCCAGTACCTGACGGGCGCCGTAGCCGTCGACGAGCCCGGTGTGCTGCAGGGGCTCGTTGACCGCCGCCCACGCCCGCTGCTGTATGAGGGGGACGATCACCCACGCCGCCGCGAGCAGCGAACCGCCGAGCAGCACCGCAGCTCGTCGTAACCGGGCGCGGAGCGGCCGGCCGGCGACCAGCGGCCAGACGAGCAGCACCGAAAGCGCTAGGAACCCGGTCTCGAAGTGCATGGCGACGGTCAGCGCCGTGAACAGGACCGCCCGCAGGTAGCCGCGTCCGTCGCGGATCGCCCGCCAGCTAGAGCCCCAGGCGAGCGGCAGCGTCCACGACGCCCAGAGCTGCGTCCACACCCCGTAGCCCGTCCACACGTAGGCGTGCTGCTCATAGCCGACCCCGGTGACGCTGACCAGGAACGGGGCCATCGCCGCCGAAGCAGCCGCCGCCGGCCTGCCCGCCCCGAACATGCGAGCCGCCAGGTAGACGCTGATCGGCCACAGCGACAACAGCAGATACAGAGACCAGCGAAACGCCACATCCGGCCCGACCGCCAGCCCCGCCGCGCCGGTGAGGATCGCCGGCAGGCTCTGATAATGCAAAAACTGCGGCGACCCCTCACCCAAGAACGGAAACCAGCTCGTCAGCGGCAGATGGCCGGCGCGCAACTGCGCCGTCGCGAAGCGCACCATCTGCTCGTGCAACGAGCTGTCATTGAGGTACGGGACCCCGACCGTAAGCGCCCGGAGGCTCGCCAGATTCCATCCGACCGCCGCGGCGACGAGCAGCCACGGCCACCACAAAGCAGCCCGGCCCCGGGGATCCCCCGGGGGCCGGACCGCCACCTTCGCTATCGCCGACGCCCGCGCCGCGCGGGTGGCGACAGCGGGCACCAGATCACGGAATCGGGTTGCCCACGCCCGTGTTGCCCGCGTTCGAGCTGGGGTTGTCTATGAAGAGCGAGCAGGCGCCCAGATGCACGGTGCCAGCGCCCGTGGTACCGGAAGGGATCACCGCTGTGCCGTTCGCGCCGAGGAGAACCTTCACCGGCGTCTTCGGCATACCCGCATCCGCATCTCGCGCAGGTGTGCAGTTGACCGGGCCGGGAACGACTGCCGGACCGGGCGCATAGTTCACCAGGATCTCTTCCTGGTACTTCGAGACGAGCATGCGGTCCACGGCATAAAGGTAACCGTGGTACGGCTGTCCATCGGTCACGGTGTTGAACTTCACCAACACCGACCCATCATTTTTTTGCGTGATGGCGTACGCCGGCGGAGCCGCTGCCCCCCCGGCGCTCAAAGCGAGCACGAGGGCCACCCCCACGCCCGCCAGGCCGAGCGT
>JBAPXO010000692.1:0-5342 GCA_049284255.1 Solirubrobacteraceae bacterium
GCCCAGCGCCGGCCCGAGTACGCCGAGTACATCAGGCGCACCTCGGGATTCATCCCGCTGCCGCCGCGGCGCGGGCGGGGCGGGTGACGCAGGGTGCGCGTCCCGATGCGGACACTTGTGAGCACGCAGCCGCCCGAAAACGCGAGCGTGATCAGCAGGGTCCGCGTCGCGGACACTCCTGATCTACGCCGGTGAAAATGCTCGGTCCGAGATCAGAAGTGTCCGTGCCCGGGACGAGCTTGCGGTTACGCGCGATGCTCGAGCAGGTAGTGGCTGACCAGCCAGTGATTGCCGTCGCGGTAGGCCCAGATCACGGCGGTCGAGATCAGGAACAACCTCCAGGTCCCGATCAGCCGCCGAGCCTCGGACTCAGACCCGCACGCGTCGGACGCCATCAGCACCGCCTGGGCCTGATCGAGGCTCGCATCCAGGCGCTCCAGCCACGCCTGCAGGGTGCGCGCGTAATGGGTCCCAGGGACCACCCACGAGTCGGCGACAACGAGATCCTTTTGGAAGTGGGTCATCAGCTCGTGGCTGGGCATCAGCCCGGCCGTGAAGAAACGGTCGGCCGCCCAGGTGCCCTGAAATAGATACGGAAGCCAGCGGTGGCTGAAGACGTGGACGAACGCCTTGCCATCGTCCGTGAGCCATGAAGCCACACGCCGCAACAGCTCACGCCAGTTGCGCATGTGCTCGAACATCTCGATCGACATCACGCGATCAAAGCGTCCCGTCGGCGAGAACTCGTTGACGTCGGCGGTGATGACCTCCAGATTCGACAGTCCGCGCCGGTCGCGCTCTGACTCGATCCACTCGCGCTGTCGGTACGAGTTCGAGACGCCGACCACCGAGCTGGCCGGGTAGCGCTCGGCCAGCCACAGGGAGAGCGATCCCCACCCGCAGCCGAGATCCAGGACCCGCATCCCGTCGGCCATCTGGGCTCGCGCACACGACAACGCCAGCATCGCCTCCTCGGCGGCGGCCAGCGTCGTGACACCCTCGGACCACAGGCAGCCCGAGTACTTGCGCCGCGGCCCCAGGATCAGCCCCAAAAACTCCGCGGGCAGCTCGTAGTGCTGTTCGTTGGCCTTCTCCGGGAGCTCGGCGATCGGTCCTGTCGACATCCGCGCCACCAGCTGCCGCAGCCGATCGCTGACGGCTGCAACGCCCCCGGCGGACTCGCGACGCTCCCGCGCCCACGCGCCGTACAACGATCCCGCGCGGAGCACCGTGTCGGGCAGCAGCGAGCGTTGCAGGGCGGCGTCGAGCAGGTCGTAGCGGAAGCGGGCGCCGCCGGAAACGGTGGAAGCGGGGTTGGGCATCGGGTTATTCTCGGCTCATGAGCAACAGCTACGTCCACACTTGCATTCGCGTTCGCGACATCGAGCGATCACTGCGGTTCTACTCCCACCTCGGGTTCGAGCACCGCGGAAGGTTGACCTTCGAATCGGCCTACAACGTGTACCTGGGTCTTCCCGGCGGCGGCGACGTCCTTGAGCTGACCGTCAACGTCGGGCGCGACGAGCCCTACGACCTCGGCGACGGTTACAACCACATCGCGCTCGCCGTCGACGACCTCGACCGCCTGCTCGAACGCCTGGCCGAGAACGGGATCGAGCCCGAGAAACCGCCGTACGGGGTGGGTGGGACCGATTCCCGCGAGGAGTACCGGATCTGCTTCGTCGCCGATCCCGACGGCTACCGGATCGAGCTCATCGACGGCGGGAACTTCGCGACCCCGCAGGATCCGCCGCACCCCTCAGAAAGGTAGAACAACCGGTCTCACGGACCCAGGGGATGCCTTAGACTGGGTAGGGCATGTCCAATCCGTGGCTGGCCATCGATGTGGCCACCGCTCCGGCGCAGCGCGCGCGAGAGGTCAGGCAGGCCTGGGAGCGGTTCGTCGGCAACGGCTGGGAGCGTTTCACCCGGCGCGCGGATCCGGACGTGATCCGAGGGCCGATCGAGGCATCGTGGCGGCGCTCGGCCGCCGCCGGCGTCGACCCTTCCGGAGTGCGCATCGCCCCCGTGGTTGCCGACGCCGACGAGACCTCGGCGCGGTGGGAGATCAACCCGCTCGCGACGATGGCGCCGCTGATCCGCTCCTGCCTGGCGGCGACCGCCGACGAATCGCGCCACCTGATCGTCGTCTCAGACGCCAACGGAGTCTTGCTCTGGATGGAGGGCAACCCGTACGTGCGCATGCGGGCGGCCGACTCGATGAACTTCGCCGAAGGCACGCTATGGAGCGAGGGTGGGGCGGGCACGAATGCGATCGGCACCGCGCTGGCCGCCGAGCACGCGGTACAAGTGTTTGCCACCGAGCACTTCAACGAGATCGTTCAGGCGTGGACCTGCGCGGCGGCGCCCGTCCACGACCCCGATACCGGTCTCGTGGTCGGCGTGATCGATCTCACCGGCGAGATGTCGAGCGTGCATCCCCACTCGATGGCGGTGGCGACGGCGACCGCGACCGCGGTCGAAGCCGAGATGCGTTGTCAGATGCTCGATCGCGATGCTCGGCTGCTGGCGCGCTACGGGCACCTGCTGACCGCCGGATCCGATTTCCGCGCCCTGGTCGCGCGCAGCGGGCGGATCGTCGCCAGCCAGCCTCCTGGATGGCTTGTTGGGCGGATCCAGATGGCTCCCGGGGGAGGACAGCTGATGCTCGGGCCGAGCAGCCCGGCGGTCGCCGAGGCGCTGGGTCGAGATGAGGCTTACCTGGTGCGTGGTCTGCCGGTCTCGCAACCCCAGGGCCACACGGCCGGTCACGATCGAGCCCCGCGCGTGCTCTGCCTTTCCCTGCTGGGACGCGAGCGCGGGCAGGCCGAGCTCGGCACCGAGCGCCTCTCGCTGCGCCCGCGCCACTCCGAGATCCTGACCCTGCTCTGCGCCAACCCCGAGGGCCTGACCAGCGAGGAGCTCAGCTCCGGGGTGTACGGTCGGCCCGATCGCGGCGGGAGCATTCGCGTCGAGATCTCGCGTCTGCGCAAGCTGCTCGGAGACTGCATCGAGACCGACCACTACCGCCTGCGAGGTGGGGTCACCAGCGACGTCGCCCAGGTGTGCGCTCTGCTTCACCGAGGCGAAGTGCGCGAGGCCGCGGCACGCTACCCCGGACCGATGCTGCCTCGCTCGGCCGCTCCCGGGGTGGCTCGCGAGCGCGAGGCCCTGGAGCGCTGGGTGCGCCAGTCGGTGATGAGCGCCGGCGATCAGGAGGCGCTGTGGGGGTGGCTGCAGACCGAGGGCGGCACAGCCGATTTTCCGGCCTGGCAGCGCCTGCTCTCAAACCTCCCGTTCGCCGATCCCCGGCGCAGCCTGGCTGCCTCTCGGATCGCTCAGCTGCGCGCGGAGCGCGAGGCCGCGCGTTCTACCTGAGACGACGTGTTGCACCAGTTCCAGGTGTAATTCGGATGTAACGCCCGTCCCGTTCGTCAGGGGGTACTGTCGAAGTAGGTAGATCGGCAGCCCCCGCCGGTCGCCAACGAGCAGGAGAGGACTCGATTTGAAGCGCGAGACGGTGCGTGCGCTGACGCGCGCCCCTGCCGCTGCGTCCACTCGCAGCCTGACCACGGCGCGATCGGTTCTGCGGGTACTTTCGATGCTGGTTGAGCAGCCCGCGGGCGTGCGCGCCGACGAGGTCGCAGACGCGCTCGGCAAGAGCATCTCGACCGCCTACTACCTGCTCACCAGCCTCTGCGAGGAAGGGTTCGCAGTCCACGAGTCCCACGGCCGGTACCGCCCCGCCCGGGGGCTTGAAGACCTGACCGGCGTCGCCGAGCAGAGCAGTTTGCACGAGGGCCTCAGCGCCACCGTCGACGAGCTCTTCCTGCGCACCCGCAAGCGGTCCTACCTGGGCGTCGTGAGCGCGGGCCGGATCGAGATCACCGCGTTTCGCGGACGTCAGGGCGTGCCTCGAATGCCCGGTCTAGGCTCGGAGATCCGTGACAGCGCGCACGCGCTGGCGATGGGCAAGGTCGTGCTCGCGCTGCTCGAGCCCAGCGGGCTGGCGCGCTACGTGCGGCGGGGCCTGAAGTCGTTCACTCCCTACACTATCACCAGCCCCGATGAGCTGGCCACCGACCTGGAGCGGGTGCGCCACAACGGCTACGCCGTCGACCGCGAGGAGTTCGACGAGAACTTCTGCTGTATCGCCGCGCCGATCCTCGATGAGCGTGGCCGGTTCCTCGCGGCGCTGGGGTTGTCGATGACCGTCAACGTCTTTGACTCCGAGGCGCAGGACCTGGCCGCGGTCGTGGTGGACGTCGCCAACCGAGCGGTCGCCAGCGCCCAGCGAGCAGGTCGGCGCTCCCCGGCCGCCGAGGTTGGTTCACCCACCGCCAACGGGCGTCCACTCACTCCAGTGCCCTGAAATTTTGCAAGCAGATGCAGAAAACCCCAGCTTCTTGTCACCAGCGAAACCCCGGCTTAGCCTGGAAATTAGAGGCCGTGTAGCGGCCGCGCAGCGTGCGTACGAGGGAAACCATCGAAGGAGAGAAGCGTGAGTAGAGCGAGCATCACGAAGGCTCACAACAAGATCCAGGAGCTCTCCTGGGAGCCGACCTACGTATCGCCGGTCGAGAAGTACTCGACCGATTACACCTTCGAGAAGGCCCCGAAGAAGGACCCGCTCAAGCAGGTTCTGCGCTCTTACTTCCCGATGGAGGAGGAGAAGGACAATCGGGTCTTCGGAGCGATGGACGGCGCGATCCGCGGCAACATGTTCCGGCAGGTCCAGGAGCGCTGGATGGAGTGGCAGAAGCTGTTCTTGTCGATCATCCCGTTCCCTGAGATCTCCGCCGCCCGCGCGATGCCGCTGACGATCGGGACCGTGCCGAATCCCGAGGTTCACAACGGCTTGGCGATCCAGATGATCGACGAGGTTCGCCACTCGACGATCCAGATGAACCTCAAGCGGCTGTACATGAACCATTACATCGATCCCGCCGGGTTCGACATCACCGAGAAGGCGTTCCAGAACTGCTACGCCGGCACCATCGGCCGTCAGTTCGGGGAGGGGTTCATCACCGGCGACGCGATCACCGCCGCCAACATCTACCTGACGATCGTCGCCGAGACCGCGTTCACCAACGTGCTGTTCGTGGCGATGCCGGGCGAGGCCGCGGCCAACGGCGACTACCTGCTGCCGACGGTGTTCCACTCGGTCCAGTCCGACGAGAGCCGCCACATCTCCAACGGCTACTCGATCATCCTGATGGCGCTGGCCGACGAGCGCAACCGCGAGTTGCTGGAGCGCGACCTCCGTTACGCCTGGTGGAACAACCACGCCGTCGTCGACGCCGCGATCGGCACGTTCATCGAGTACGGCACCAAGGACCGGC
>JBAPXO010000693.1:0-2480 GCA_049284255.1 Solirubrobacteraceae bacterium
CGCCCAGGCGGAGGGTGATACGACGGCGGTTCATCGGGGCGACCCCATTCATCTATTCCGGTGACTAGCCTCGTACCCCTGGTCCGCGAGGCTGAGCTCAGCCTCTCGCAGGACAACCATTTGACGAACCTGAAGATATATTAAATCCCCTCGGAGTGCTCACCGAAAGTTATAAGTTCACACGGGCTTCACCGAGCCCCTTCCGAGAGCCCGAACGCGTCGTACACGAACCCGAGTTCCCGCCGGATGCGGTCGGGGTCGAGGTCGAATTTCTCGGGCGAGTGCTGGTGGCGGCTCGTGTAGGTGCGCTGCCGTTCCGCCTGCGCCCGCACCTCCTCCCGGAAGGCCGGGGTGGGCTCGACCTCGATGAACTCGAGGATCCGTTTGATTGTCGGCTCGAGGTCCTCGATGAGGTCCGAATACCGCACCACGCACAGGTTCCGTTCCGGGATGAGGCCGGCCGAGTGCGCCTCGTGGAAGCTGCGAAGCATGTCGCACGATGCCTGGTAGAGGTTCTCCAGCCACCGCCGCTGGTCCTCCTCCCGCGTGCGGTTCCAGACGTCGTACCCGTTTTCGAGCACGCCTGCGAGGAGCGACATACCGGACGGTATGACCTCGACCGGATCGCGAATGACGTACACAAGCCGGCAGTCGGGGTAGCGCCGCAGCAGCGCGTCAAGGCGCATCGTGAGCATGCTCGTCTTGGCCAGGATGCGGCCACAGCGCTTGAGCGTCAGGTTCCGTCGCCAGCACGCCTCGTGGTAACGGAAGAAGCGCTCTTCGTCGCGCACCGTCACGCCCTCGATCCCGAAGGTGCGCCGCGACAGCTCACTGCCCCAGGTGTCCTGCCAGGCCAGAAAGTACGCCCAGGCGAACGGACCGTCGAGCGTGCGGAAGAACCACAGCACGTCGTCGGTCTCGATGCCGCGGAGGCTCGTGTCGTGCACGTCGGAGGGGTGGTAGCGCGCGGGCGACAGCCGGTCGAGGCGCGGGACGACGCGGCCGAACAACTTGCGCGCCGTGATGGCCGGGAAGAGCATCTCCCACAGCTCGAAGGCCGCCATCCCGCCGGCTCCGAGGAGAAGCCGGTGCAGGAACGTGGTGCCGCTGCGCGGGTTGCCGATGATGAAGATCGGCCGGTCGATCGCCTGCCTGCGGTGGCGAGGGTAGACGACGTGGTCGAGGCCCAGGGTCGTCGCCGAGACCGCCTGCCGCACCTGAAGGAGCAGGAACGTGCCGAGCGGCCGCACCCAGAACCCGAACGTCTTGCCGATCGCCCGGTAGAGGCGCAGGTAGCGCCGCACTCAGGAATCCCACACCGCGGCGGCGCCCACGATCGTGAAGCCGGACGCGGCGCTCGCGAAGACGATCTTGTCGCCGTCCTCAACGGTCCCGTGCTTCAGGCGGTGGTCGAGCGCGACGGCCCACGAGGTGCTCGCCGTGTTCCCGAACAGCGAGTGGGTGTGCGCGCACGCCTCGGGCCGCGCACCAAGTTCGGTGAACACTCGGTTCAGGATCGCCTCACTCGGCTGGTGGAAAACGTAGTGGTCGACGTCCTGCGCCGACCATCCGGCGGCCTCCAAGAGGCGGCGGATCTCGGGCGGCACGTGGACCGCGAGGGCGAACAACTCTTTCGAGCGCGACGTGAAGTATCCATCGACCGGCGCCGTGCAGAGGGCATGGTGCTCGGACAGCGTCTTGTGCTGGAATCCCACGAGCCGCGCGCTGCCCGCCGCCAGCGGCTCCCGCGAAACCAGCAATGCGGCGGCGGCGTTCCCGATCGTCAGGCCGGCGGCGCGGAGCGCCACGTCCTCGAGCGACTGGATGTCGTAGGTGAGCCGGTCGCGCATCAGCTCACCGGCGCAGACGACCGCAGTCCGGAGCTCGTCGTGGAGGGCGAAGTAGCCTGCGACGACGTGCAGCGCCTCGATGAGCCCGGCACAAGCGCAAGTCACGTCCATGGCGTGAAGTGGCTTCGCGCCGAGGCGCCCCGAGACCTCGGCCGCGGTCGCCGGCTCGAACGCCTCGCGGGCGATCCCGCCATAGACGAGGAGGTCGATCTCGGACGCCTCCACGCCGTTCTGCCACAGGCAGGCGGTCGCCGCGCGCGACGCGAACTCACCCGGCGACAGCGCGGGGTCCGAGTCGACGTAACGCAGCTTCGTGTTGCATCGGTCGAACACGTACTGGATGCCCTGCTCGATCGGGGCCCATTCGGACGCCGGCCCGCGGAACGATTCGCGGACACGCGATAGCACCGCGTCGTTGTCGAGCGCCTCGTCCGGCATGACGATCGCGGGCCGCGAGAGGTAGAGACACGGGAGGGTCATGCGGCGCCACCACCTGCGCTGTCCGCACCCGGTGAGCCCGTGAGCCACACGACGGCGCCGCGATCGCAGCCTCCGCGCTTCCCCGGCGGCAAACTCACGCTGGAATGTCGAGACACTCGGCTGCTAGGCATCGACCGCGTGGCGCCATGA
>JBAPXO010000694.1:0-2300 GCA_049284255.1 Solirubrobacteraceae bacterium
GGGACTCCCCAGAGCCGACGCGGGGACTCGAACCCCGGACCCCTTCATTACGAGTGAAGTGCTCTACCAGCTGAGCTACGTCGGCCAACGGCGGGTCGCCAGTCTAGCGGCGCATGTTCCGGCCCCGGGGGCCGGGCGAGCGCCCCCGTCAGTTCCCGACCTCGAGCACGCCGCCCGGCCGGTAACGTCTTTCGCCGTGTCTGACCCCAGCGTCGCCGTCGCGATTCCCGCATACAACGAGGCCGACGGTATTACCGGCTTCCTGGAGGAGATCGATCGCGCCCTGTTCCCGCTGGTGGACTCCCTGCGGATCTTCGTCGTCGACGATTGCTCGACCGACGAGACCCGCGCGGCCGTCCTAGAGGCCGCCGAGCGAGTGAACGGCTCGCTCGAGCTGATCCGTAACCCCCGAAACCTCGGGCATGGCCCCAGCCTCCGGTCCGCCTATCACCACGCCCTGTCGACCGAGCCGGATTTCGTGCTCCAAGTCGACGGCGACGGTCAGTTTCACGGCAGCGATCTGCGCCGCGTGCTCGTGCTGCTGATCGACGAGGCCCGCGCCGTCTGCGGCGTGCGGCGATTTCGCCAGGATCCTCGGTTCCGAATGGCGATGACCAACGTGCTGCGGACGTACCTGAGCTCGGCGTTCTCGGTTCGGGCGCGTGACGCCAACTGCCCGCTCCGGGGGTATGACTCCGAGCTCTTGGCCCAGCTGCTGCGCTCGGTGCCCGAGGAATGCCTCATACCCAATCTCTACCTCACGATCCTGGCCGCGCGACGCGGCTATCCGCTGCTCGAGGTCGACGTCAGTCATCGAGTGCGCCGGGGCGCCTCGATCCGCGGTTCGACATGGGGACGCGGAGCGTCGCCGATTCCATGGCGACTGGTGCGTTTCTCCGTCGTGGCCCTGCGCGAGTCGCTCGCCTTTCGCAAATCCCTCGATGCGCTCCCCGAGGACGAAGTTGTGCCGCTCGCATCCTCGGCGGAGCGGCTTTAGCTTCCCGCTAAACGGCCCTGGCGATCACCGCCATCCGGTCCCTGAAGTCCGGCGTCCACATGCGGTCGGCGACGCCCGCCGAGGTCGCTGCCGCGACGAGCGCTCGCCCCAGACCCCCCGAGTAGCCGGAGATGCGGTTCAGGTAGTAGCGGACCGTGAAGGCCTTCGGAGCCGTCGAGACTTCAAGCACCTGAAAGCCGTGGCTCTGCAGGAGGATGACCATCGAGTTCCGCGTGAAGTACTGAACGTGAGTTGGCAGCACCGACCACCACCGTTTTCCCAACGTCCGGGCGACCGCGCTTCCGGCGTCGGGAAGTGCGAGGGAGAGGATTCCGCCGCCCCGTAGCAGTCCGTGGACGTGATCCAGGGCCTCTCCCGGATCGATCAGATGCTCGATCACGTCGTTCATGGTCACGGCGTCAAATGATCCGGGGTCGAGCGACGCCGAGAAGAGATCGGAAGTGACCACGCTCAGTCCCAGCCGTTGGCGAGCAAAGTCAGAGGCGAACTGGCTGGGTTCCACTCCCGTCACTTGCCACCCCCGCTGACGCGCTTCGGCCAGCAGGAACCCCACCCAGCAGCCGAGATCGAGGATGGCGCCCCGCTCGGGTACGTGCCGCTCGATTCGCTCCAGCATCCCGCGCGCCGTCGCCCGCTGTCCCGCCTCCTCCTCGACGTACTCATCGGACTCGGCCTCCTCATAGGCCTCCGCGAGCACGGCTTGGTCAGGCATCGGCTCGACCTGAGCGTGGCCGCACGTAACGCACCGAACGATGTCGCCGATCGCGGCTCCGAAGCGATCGGTGCTGGGGATCATCGTCTGCGAATCGAGACCGATGCCCACGCGCATGGAGGGACGCAGCACACCGCCCCCGCACGCTGCACATCGGGATGGACGCGGCACCGTTGGCACTCAGAGGGGTTCGTCGAGCTGCTCGGGCTGCACCGGATCGAGGCCAACATCCAACCCGGCAACGCGAGCTCGGTGGCGCTGGCGCGCGGAGCGGGTTTCCGCCGCGAAGGCTTCTCGCCCCGGTACCTGAAGATCGGCGGGCGCTGGCGAGACCACGAGCGTTGGGCGATCCTCTCTGAGGAGTGGCGGGCTCGTAACGGCGAGCCCGAGCAGCTCGACGAACCCCTCTGAGTGCCAACGGTGCCTCGTCCGTCCCGATGCGCAGCGTGCGGGGGCAGCGTGCTGCGTCCGTCCATGCGCGTGGGCATCGGTCTCGATTCGCAGACGATGATCCCCAGCACCGATCGCTTCGGAGCCGCGATCGGCGACATCGTTCGGTGCGTTACGTGC
>JBAPXO010000695.1:0-10224 GCA_049284255.1 Solirubrobacteraceae bacterium
CCTCAGCACCACCCGAGTCGCTCGCCGAGCTCGAGGCCACCGAGCCCGCGCACGTCTCCGAGGAGCCGGTACTCGTCGAAGAGGTCGCCGAGCCCGGAGCCGAGGACGGCGCGGGAGCACAGATCACGGTCGAGGAGCCCTGGGAGGGCTACCGCCTGATGAACGCGGGCGCCATCATTGACCGGCTATCAGGAGCCGACCCGGCCGAGCTGGGCGCCGTCGAGCTCTACGAGCTGGCTCACCGCAAGCGGCAGACCGTGATCGAGGCCGCTCAGCGCGAGTTCAAGCGCCGCAGTTAAGCGCTGAGGCCCGGGCGGCTGGCCGGGCCTCACGCTCATGTGAACCAGCGCCTACCGACTGCGGTCAGGAGGACCAGACGGTGACGGTGACGGTGCCGGCGCCGTCGGAGCCGTAACCCGAGGCGTCGCCGTACCCATCGCCGTACCCGGACCCGTCGCCGTAGGCCGAGCCACCGGACCCGTCGCCGTACCCGGACCCATCGCCGTACCCGGACCCGTCGCCGTAGGCCGAACCACCGGACCCGTCACCGTAGGCCGAGCCACCGGACCCGTCGCCGTACGAAGAGCCGCCGCCATAGCCATACCCGCCATAGCCACCGTAGCCGTAGCCGCCGTAGCCACCGGCCGAACCGCTGCCGCCAGAACCGCCGACGCCGGTCGAAGTGTCACCAGCCGAGCCTGCGCTCGCCGAATAGGCGACCGAGAACGAGGAACCGTCGGAGGACAGGCTGGACGGGCTCGCGCCCGCCGAGGACTGGTCGGAGACGAACTGTCCGCCGTCGCCCATGCTGTCAGACGAAGGGCTCAGTGAGACCGCATCCGCCGACCAATCGGAGTCCGAGATCGTGCCGGTGTGACCGCTGGTCGTGGTCGCGGTGGCGCTGCTGAAGTCGACCTTGCCGAAATTCGCGAGCGGCAGCGGGCTGCAGCTGCTGGCTGACTGCTGACACTCCGAAGGAGCCTCGGCGATCCACTCCGCGCTTGAGACGTCGGGGCTGCTCATGCTCAACGTCTTGTTGAACGTGCCACCGGTCGTCGAATCCGACAACGCCACGTTCACGCTGGAGCCACTGACGGTCACGTGCGCAGAGATGTGGTCTCCGGGCGAAACCGGCATGCCGACCTTCACCGGTGCCGAGGGCACCAGCTCGTACCACGCGTAGTAACTGGCGGCCGAGCCTGAGCTCGAGCAATCTGCCTCGGTGCCGGTCTGCTCGAGGGCATTGGCCTGGCCCGATCCACCGAGGCCGACCCAGAAGGAGGAGTAACTCTGACCGGAGCTGCAGTTGACGGTGGGGACCACCCAGCTGCCGGACACGTTCTTGAACTGCTGCTCTGAAGAACCCTCGCTGGAACTGGAATTGCCGACAACGTAGCCGGACCAGTTCTCGCTCGAGGCCTGCTGGACGTCGGCCGCAGCGGACGTCGCCGGTACCGCGCCGAGAGCGAAAGCGGCGGTGGCGGCACAAGTGGGGATGAGGAGGAGCTTCCGTTTCATGAGAACCAATCTGAAACGGGGCGGTAAGAAACGACCGCAACTTCGCGAAGAGGCGATTACGAGTTGCTGAAGAGGTTCATGAGCGCCCGGCGGGGCCTCACGAGGACCCTAACTCCGACGTGGGCGCAAAATCCGACATCCCAGGTCGGGATCGCCATCCACGTCGCACCTTGGCTCGCCCGGAAAGGCCCGGGTCCCCCGCACCCCGTCCCGGCCACTCGCCCTGGGCCACCCGCTGCCCTGCGACGGGCCTCAGTGGGTCGCGATCGCGGCCCGGGTACGAGCCACCCGCACGGCCTTGGACAACGTCTCGATGTCGTAGGCGTCTTGATGGCGATGGCCGTTGACGAAGAAGGTCGGGGTTCCCGAGACGCCGCTCATGTCGGCGGACTCGACATCCTCGGCGATGCGGGGCGCGCCCTTGCGCTTGCGCAGGTACTCCTTGAACTTCTCGGTGTCGAGCCCGAGCTCCTGGGCGTAGCCGAGGATGTCGCGCAGCGAGAGCGCCTCCTGGTGGGCGAGCAGCATGTCGTGCATCTCCCAGAACCTCCCCTGGTGGGCGGCCGCCTCAGATGCCTCCGCGGCCAGTTGGGCACTGGGGTGCACATCGTTGAGCGGCAGGTGGCGCCACACGTAGCGCAGGTCGCCGAAGTCAGACAGCAGCTCACGGATCACGCCCTCGGCGCGGCCGCAGAAAGGGCACTCGAGGTCGCCGTACTCGACGAGCGTGACGCCGGCATCCGCGGGGCCACGGACGTGGTCGCGCTCGTCGTCGACGGGGACGGCGAGGTCGACGATCGCCTCCGCCCGCCCCAGCAGCGCTCTCGCCCTCGTCTTGCGCGGGAGGCGTTGGGTCACGGCGAGCACGCCCCACGAAACCAGCGGTGCCCCAATCAGCGTCGTCAGCACGCCGAGCTTGGCCTCCGCCAGATCCTGACCCGAGAAGGCGAGGGTCGCGATAAGCAGTGAGACCGTAAATCCGATTCCGGCCACCGCACCCCCGCCCACAACCGAGGCCCACCCCACGGGCGGCCGGATCCGCCCCCCCGTGCAGCGCGTCACCAATGCCGCCGTCCCAGTGATTCCCAGCGGTTTGCCGATCACGTAGGCGGCGATGATCCCGAGCGTGATCGTCGAGCCGTAGGCGTGCCCGAGGAAGCTCCCGCTGATGACGAAGCCTGCGTTGGCGAGCGCGAACAGGGGCACGATCACGTAGCTCGTGAAGGGGTGAAACAGCGTTGTGTAGCGCTCGTTGGGGGAGATCGCCGAGCGCAGACCGGCCCGGGCTGACTGCTGGAGCTCGGAGGTCGGCTGCTCGCGAAAGACCCGGAAGAGATCGGTGGCCCGCTCCAGATCAGACCGAGAGGCCGGATAGGCGATTGTCAGCAGCCCCATGGCCAGCCCGACGACGATCGGATCGATGCCTGACTTCAGAAACGCCACCCAGGCGACGATTCCCAGCACCAGGTACACGGCGCCGTTGTGCACGCTCCGGCTCCGCGCCACCAGGATCACGGCGAAGGTGGCCAGCCCGATGACCAGCGCCATCTGCTGCACGGTGCCCGTGAAGGCGATGGCGATCACGATCAGCGCCACCAGGTCATCGACGACCGCCACCGTGAGGATGAACGCTCTCAGGCTGTTGGGGTACCGAGTCCCGACCAGGGCCAGCATCCCGAGCGCAAACGCGGTATCGGTCGACATCGCCGTCCCCCAGCTCCCGTGCGCCCCGCCGCCATTGATGAGCAGGTAGACCACGATCGGAACCACCATCCCGCCGAGGCCGGCCAGGAACGGGAGCGCCAGCCGCCGGCGGTCGCGGAGGTCCCCGAGGTCGAACTCGCGCCGCGCCTCGAGGCCAACGACGAAGAAGAAAAGCGTCATCAGGCCGTTGTTGACCCAGTGGCGCAGGTCCTGGGAGATGCCCGAGCCCCCGATCGTGATCGAGAGCGTTGTGTGCCACACCGACTCGTAGGAGGACGCGCTGACGTTGGTCCAGATCAGGGCGGCGATCGCTCCGGCGAGAAGCACGGCCGCCGACCCCGTCTCGGTGCGCAGGAAGTCACGCAGCGGCGCCTCGAGGTTGCGTGCCCAGGCGGTCTTACCGGAGAGCAGCCCGGTCGAGGACGAGCCCTGGCTCTCGGCCTCGGGTGCCTCGGCCTCGGAGTCAGACCCGATCGGGACGTCTGCAGCGCTCACCGCCCTGCAGGTTAGAAAGCATCGCCGGCTCCTGAAAGGGACCGCGCAGTAACATCATCGGTGGAAGATTTTCCGAACATCGTGTGCAGTTAACACAGAGGAGCTGACCATGGCCGCTACCGAACCCCTCGTTTTTGACGCCCTCCGCACGCCTCGCGGGAAGGGCAAGGTGAACGGGTCTCTGCACACCACCAAGCCGGTTGATCTCGTCGTCGGACTGATGCACGAGATGCTCAGCCGCAACCCCGACTTCGATCCCAACGCCGTCGACGACGTCGTGCTGGGGTGCGTTTCGCCGATCGGCGATCAGGGTGGGGACATCGCCAAGACGGCCGCGATCAAGGCTGGGCTGCCCGAGACGGTGTCTGGAGTCCAGCTCAACCGCTTCTGCGCCTCGGGCCTGGAGGCGGTCAACATCGCCGCCCAGAAGGTCGCCTCCGGCTGGGAGGACCTGGTGCTGGCCGGCGGTGTCGAGTCAATGTCACGCGTGCCGATGGGCTCCGACGGCGGAGCGTGGGCGATGGATCCTGAGACCAACTACGACACGTCCTTCGTTCCCCAGGGGATCGGCGCCGATCTGATCGCCACCGTCGAGGAGTTCAGCCGCGAGGACGTCGATGCCTACGCCGCGCGCTCGCAGCGCAACGCCGCCGCTGCTCAGGCCGAGGGTCGCTTCTCGAACTCCGTTGTCCCCGTGCTTGACATCAACGACCACGTCGTGCTCGACCAGGACGAGTTCATCCGCCCGGGCACGACCGTCGAGACGCTCGGCGGACTGAAGCCCTCATTCGCCGCCATGGGTGAGATGGGCGGCTTTGACGCCGTGGCCCTGCAGAAGTATCACTGGATCGAGAAGATCAACCACGTTCACACGCCCGGCAACTCCTCGGGCATCGTGGATGGAGCCTCGCTGGTGGCGATCGGCAACGAGAAGACCGGCGCCGCTCTTGGCCTGCGCGCCCGCGCGCAGATCCTCGCCACCGCCGTCTCGGGCGCGGACCCGACGATCATGCTCACCGGCCCCGCCCCGGCCAGCCGCAAGGCCCTGGCCAAGGCCGGCCTGACCGTCGATGACCTCGACCTCGTCGAGATCAACGAGGCCTTCGCCGCCGTCGTGCTCCGGTTCGTCAGGGACATGGGGCTGGACATCGACAAGGTCAACGTCAACGGCGGCGCGATCGCGATGGGCCACCCCCTGGGCGCCACCGGCGCGATGATCCTCGGCACGCTCGTCGACGAGCTCGAGCGTCAGGACAAGCGCTACGGCCTGGCCACGCTGTGCGTCGGCGGCGGTATGGGCATCGCCACGGTGGTGGAGCGCGTTTAGCGCGACGCCCGACCGACAGCTAGCCCCCTTAACGAGAGAGACCTCAAAACCATGACCGAGAGCAGCACGATCCGCTGGGATAAGGACGACGACGGCGTCGTCATTCTCACCCTCGACGACCCCAACCAGTCCGCCAACACAATGAACGCCGCCTACGCGGCGTCGATGCAGGCGACCGTCGACCGGCTGGAGGCCGAGAAGGACGAGTTGACCGGCGTGATCATCACGTCGGCCAAGAAGACGTTCTTCGCCGGGGGCGACCTCAACGACCTCAAGACGGCAACCAAGGAGAACGCCGAGCAGATCGCCACCTTCGTGCGCGACGGCAAAACGGTCCTGCGCCGCCTGGAGACCCTCGGTAAGCCGGTGGTCGCTGCGATCAACGGCGCCGCGCTCGGCGGGGGCCTGGAGATCGCCCTCGCCTGTGAACACCGGGTGATCGTCGACGATCCCAAGGCCGTGGTCGGCTTTCCCGAGGTTCAGCTCGGGCTGCTCCCGGGCGCGGGTGGCGTTGTTCGCACCGTCCGGATGCTGGGAATCGCGACCGCCCTGCTCTCGCTGCTCATGCAGGGCCAGCGCCTGCGCCCCGAAAAGGCGCTAGAGCTCGGCATCGTCGATGAGGTCGTGCCCACGCGCGATGACCTGATCCCCGCCGCCAAGAAGTGGATCGCCGAAAACCCGGAGGCGCAGCAGCCCTGGGACGCCAACCCGAAGTACAAGATCCCGGGAGGAACTCCGAGCACCCCGAGCCTGGCCGCGAACCTACCCGCCTTCCCGGCCAATCTGCGCAAGCAGATCAAGGGAGCCAATTACCCAGCTCCCCACCACATCATGGCCGCCGCCGTTGAGGGCGCTCAGGTCGATTTCGACAACGCGATCGAGATCGAGGGCCGCTACTTCGTCGACCTGGTGACCGGCCAGGTCGCCAAGAACATGATCCAGGCCTTCTTCTTCGACCTCCAGCGTGCCAACGGGGACCGCGGCCGGCCGTCGGAGATAGAGCCGTTCGCCCCCAAGAAGATGGTTGTGCTCGGCGCCGGGATGATGGGCGCCGCGATCGCCTACGTGGCCGCCAAGTCCGGCGTGGAGGTCGTGCTCAAGGACGTCTCCCAGGACGCCGCGGACAGGGGCAAGGCGTACTCGGAGCGGCTGGTCGCCAAGGCCGTCGAGCGCGGGCGCTCCACCCAGGAACAGGGCGACGAGCTCCTGGGCCGGATCACTCCCACCACCGACGCGAGCGCTGCCGAAGGGGCCGAGCTCGTCATCGAGGCCGTGTTCGAGGATCCAAAGGTCAAGGCTGAGGTGATGGCCGAGATCGAGCCCCACCTGGCGCCCGACGCACTGCTGGCCTCTAACACTTCAACGCTGCCGATTACCGATCTGGCGCAGAACGTCAGCCGCCCGGCCGAGTTCATCGGACTGCACTTCTTCAGCCCGGTGGACAAGATGCCACTCCTGGAGATCATCAAGGGCGAGCAGACCAACGAGGAGACGCTGTACCGCGCGCTCGACGTCGCCAAGCTTCTCAAGAAGACCCCGATCGTCGTCAACGACAGCCGCGGGTTCTTCACCAGCCGAGTGATCGGCACCTTCATCAACGAGGGCATCGCGATGCTGACCGAGGGCGTTCCCGCGTCCACGATCGAGCAGGCCTCGTCGCAGGCCGGGTATCCCGCTCCGGTCCTCCAGCTCTCCGACGAGCTCAACCTGAAGCTCATGCAGAAGATCCGCAACGCCTCCAAGAATGCTGTCGAGAGCGAGGGCGGGACCTGGACCGGTCATCCCGCCGAGCAGGTGATCGACAAGATGGTCGCTGACGGCCGTCCCGGCAAGCTTGAGGGCGTGGGCTTCTACGAGTACGCGGACGGCAAGCGCACCCGGCTGTGGCCCGGACTCAAGGAGGCCTACCCGTCCGTCGCTGACCCCTCGCAGCTGTCACTCACAGATCTCGAGGAGCGGATGCTCTTCATCGAGTCGATAGAGACCGTCAAATGCCTCGACGAGGGCGTCATCGAGTCGGTGGCCGACGCCAACATCGGATCGATCTTCGGCATCGGGTTCCCGGGCTGGACGGGCGGCGTGCTCCAGTACATCAACGGATATGGGGATCCCACCCACCACCCCGACAAACGTGGCGTGAGTGGTTTCGTGGCCCGCGCGCGCGAGCTCGCTGAGACCTACGGCGACCGGTTCGAGCCACCGGCCTCACTGGTCGAGAAGGCCGAACGCGGCGAGGTCTACGCTGACGAGGAAGCGCTGGTCACCACGTAGTCTCAAGCGCATGTCCGGCGACGACACGCTGCTCAGCGAGCAGCTCGACTACTACAGGGCCCGGGCCAGCGAATACGACGAGTGGTGGTTTCGACAGGGACGCTACGACCGCGGCGCCGAGGCCAACGACGCCTGGTTCGCCCAGGCTGCCGAACTCGAGCGCGCGCTCGAGCGGTTCGATCCGCACGGAGATGTGCTCGAGCTCGCCTGCGGAACCGGGCTGTGGACGCGCCACCTGATCAAGTACGCCAATCGCGTGATCGCCGTCGACGCCGCCCCCGAGGTCCTGGCCATCAACCGCGCCCGGGTCGACGACGCCCGGGTCGAGTACCTGCAGCGCGACCTCTTCGCCTGGGCCCCTGAACCCGCGGCCTTCGACGCCTGCGTGTTCTGCTTCTGGCTCTCCCACGTCCCCACCCCACGCTTCGCGCGCTTCTGGGAGACCGTGGCGGGCGCACTGAAGCCGGACGGCCGGGTCTTCTTCATCGACAGCGCCCGCAGCGAGCGTTCTACGGCGGTCGACCACGAGCAGGCCGACGAGACCGATGACACTCAGAGCCGGCGCTTGGCCGACGGCACGGAATTTCAGATCGTCAAGCGCTACTACGAACCGGCCGCGCTCGAACGCGAGCTCGCGGATCTGGGGTGGGATTGCCGCGTCGACACCACGGGCGAGTTCTTCATCTACGGCACGGCGACGCCGGCCACCGGCCGTCCGTAGATCGCGCCGATGAACAGCTGCACCAGCGGCGCCACCAGCGCCCCCTGATCACGCAGAGCCGGGTGAGCGCCGGTCATCGCGATGTGAAAGGCGCGCTCGGCCGTCCAGATCAGCGAGGCCGCGAGGGCCTCGGAGTCAGCGCCGGCAGGCGCGATCCCGGCGGCTCGGTCGCGCTCGATCGTCTCCGCCAGGCGGCCCGTCGCGCTGGCAAGGCTCGCGAACCAGATCTCGCGCAGCTCGGGAACCGCCGGCCACTCCTCGGTGGCCGCCAGCAGCAGCGGGGCGTGCCGGGTGCTGATCTCCATGAGCCTGGTGATGCCCTCGCGGAAGGCGGCGTCAGGCGAGCGCTCACCGCGATCGAACATCGGCTCGGTCTCGTGGGCGATCTCCACGCTGACGCTGCGCACGAGCTTGACGACGACGTCCTCCTTTGAGGAGAAGTGCTCGTAGAAGCTGGTCCTGCCCACGCCGGCGGCCTCAAGGATCTGGGCCACGCTGAGCTCGGGGAGCGCGACCGATTCCAGCAGACGCGAGGTCGCCGCCAGAACCGCGGCGTAGGTGCGCGGGCGCCGCCCACGTTTGCGCGGGCGCTTGGAGGTCACCGGAGGTGCAGCCATTGGCCAAAGCTTGCCTGACCGGCCGCACATGTGGGACGGTATGGAGATGGGTGAGGCGCTCGAGGACCGAGGTGAGGACTTCAGCATCGTCGACGTGCTGCGCGAGCGAGCGGCCACCGACCCCGATCATCCGGCCCTGGTCTGTGAGGGCGCGAGCGAAACCTACGCCGAGCTTGACCGACGCTCGAGTCGGCTGGCCAATTACCTGCTCGCCGCGGGGGTGGGCGACGGTGATCGGATCGCCCACCTGGACCGCAACCATCCGGCGTCGCCCGAGCTGCTGTTCGCCGCCGCCAAGATCGGCGCCGTTCTCGTCCCCCTGAACTGGCGCCTGGCGGCGCCTGAGCTCGTCACCCTGCTCGACGACGCCCAGGTCAGCATCCTGTTCTGCGGAGCGCAGTTCGAGGACGTAGCCAAGGAGATCGCCGAGAAGGTGCAGGGACTCCGGGAACCGGTCGTGATCGACGGGGAACGGCCGTCGCTGGAGGACTGCTCCGACGAGGACCCTCGTAGCGAGGGCGGCCGCGACGCGGTCGTGCTCCAGCTTTACACCTCGGGGACCACCGGCAAGCCCAAGGGCGTGATGACCAGCAATCGCAACTTCGTCGGCCTCATCTCGGCGCTGGGGGAGATGTGGTCGGTCGACGACTCCTCCGTCAGCCTGGTGGCGATGCCGCTGTTTCACATCGGGGGCATGGGCTGGCTGCTGGTCGGCCTGACCAGCGGCGCGGTCAACGTCCTCGTGCCCGAGATCGAACCCGCCTCACTGCTGGAGACCCTCGAGCGTGAACGGATCACCAACGCCTTCCTGGTCCCCACCGTGCTGCAGATGCTCGCGGGCGTGCCCGGCGCGGCCGACCGGGACTGGTCACAGCTGCGCTCGATCGCCTACGGCGCCTCCTCGATCACGACAACCACGCTCAAGGCCGTCCTCCAAACCTTCGGCTGTCCGCTGTACCAGGTCTACGGGATGACCGAGACCACGGGGGCGATCGTCCAGCTCGCCGCTGACGATCACGACCCCGACGGCCCGCGCGCCCACCTGCTGCGCTCGGCGGGCAAGCCGTATCCGTGGATGGAGCTCCGAGTCGTCGACCCGACCTCGGGCGAGCCGCTGGCCGCCACCGAGGTCGGCGAGGTCCGCGTCCGCGGCGCCAGCGTGACCCCGGGGTACTTCGCCAACGAGTCCGAGACGGCGACAGCGATCGACGAGGATGGCTGGCTGCACACCGGCGACGGCGGCTACCTGGATGAGGAGGGCTACCTGTTCCTCACCGACCGCATCAAGGACATGATCGTCAGTGGTGCCGAGAACGTGTATCCGGCCGAGGTCGAGGAGGCGCTCGCCCAGCATCCCGAGATCGCCGAGGTCGCGGTGTTCGGCGTCCCCGACGAGCGCTGGGGGGAGACGGTCACTGCGGCCGTGGTCCTGAAGTCCGAGGCCGACGAGGACCCAGACCAGCTGATCGCCTTTGCGCGTGAGCGGCTCGCGGGCTACAAGCTGCCGCGCCGCGTGCTCTTCGTCGACGAGCTGCCAAAGACCGCCACCGGCAAGGTCTCAAAGCAGGATC
>JBAPXO010000696.1:0-1966 GCA_049284255.1 Solirubrobacteraceae bacterium
GCTGCTCGACAGCGTCGAGCTCAAGCGCCCGGAGCTCGACGTCATGAACCCGTCCACCTGGCCGCAGGTATGAGCGAGCTGCCCACGACCACCAATTCGACCGACGAGCCCGCCGTCGGCGCCGCGCTGCCGAAGTCCGCCGAGACCTCGCGGCGGCGCAGCGGGCGCTCGGTGTCCTTCCCCCACGCCTCGCGGTTTCGCACCGCAACCGCGATCCTCGTCGGGCTGGGGATCGCGGCCGTCCTGATCGCGACCGCGGTCGCGGTCACCGGGCGCCAGGACAACTCCTCAGTCCCCTGGTCGCAGTGGCGGCCGTCGGACAGCGGTAACCAGGGCGCCCAGGACATCGCCGAGTACCTGGCCCCCTTCTACCGGATCTCACCGGTCACCCAGCTCGCCGTGGTCACGGTCGTCAACCTGGAGAGCCAGACTGCGGCGGCCGCCGCCGAGCAGGCTGCGGCGGATGGGACGAGCAGCTCAGCGACCAACACCGGGCTGCAGGTCGCGGTCCGCCCGAGCTCCACGTCGAGCAAGATCTCGCTGCTCGGCGGGAACACGATCGCCTACAACCTGTGCGGAATCGGCGGCAAGGGCTGCGCAATCGGCGTGGGCAAGCCGTCGACCAATCAGCTCCTGCTCCTGCGCCGCGAGGCCCTCGAGCTCGCGCTCTACACCTTCAAGTACATCGGCGGCACCCAGAACGTGCTCGCCATCCTTCCTCCCGGGGATGAGCAGACGACGGGCACCCTGTCCAAGAAGCTGCCGTCGAGCAGCCCCTCGAAATCGAGCAAGTCGCTGGACATCGCGGTCCTGTTCGTGCGCCAGGAGCTACAACCGCTGCTCGACCAGCCGCTGGCCGCCACCCTCCCTGAGCAGACGCCGCCGACTGTCGCCAACATGGCCGCCGCCCCCGAAGCGGGGCTCGTCGATCAGGTGACCGCCCGCGGGCTGTTCTCAGAGCAGCTCCAGCAGGCCCAGGACGGCTCCCGGCTCATCGTCCTGGATCCGCTTCCGCCTCAGTAGCGCGCTCGTAGCCTTCGCAGTGGTGCACCGGCACCCGCGGGTAACGAGGAAAGCGCTCGGGCTCTATGCGTGAGCGCCGGCACAGAGAGAACACCGAGCCGCGGGTGTTGCGCACGATCTGCTGATGGCGACAGGTGTCGCACAGACCCGCCTGGGGGCGGCGCTCGCCCGTGCCTACTCCAACCACATCCCCGAGGCCACGGGCACCTGAATCAGCCGCGGACCGTCCTGGGCGGCGACCGCTTCACGCAGCGCGGACGTCAGCTCCTCGGAGCCGCTGACCTCACGGGCGTCCATCCCGTAGGCGCGGGCCACCGCAGCGACGTCGAGGCCCGGAAGGTCGAGCCCGGGCGCACCGGTGACCTGCTCGAGCGTCGAGAACCACTTGAGGATCATGTACTCGTCGTTGCGCAGCACCAGGAACGTCACCGGGACGCGGTAGGCGACCGCGCTCCACAGCGCCGTGATCCCGTACTGGGCCGAGCCCTCGCCGAGTACGCACACCACGGGGCGCGAAGGCTCGGCCATCTGGACGCCGACGGCGGCGGCGATTCCGAATCCCAGGCCGCCGCTGGCGCAGAAGTAATAACTGCCGGGCCGCGAGATCCGTAGCCGGTTGCGCAGGGACATGGTCGACGACGGTGTCTCGACCACAGCGATCCCGTCCTCAGGCCATGCTTGCGCGAGCGCCGCCATCGCCTCCGAGCCGCTCATCGGTTCGGCGGGCGGAGGATCGCCGGGCGCCGGCCGCGGCTCGGGCGCGGCGCGCTCGGCGTCGGGCACGAGCTCGACCAAGCGTGCCAGCCCGACGGCGACATCGCCGACGATGGCGTCGCCCATTGGCGCTCGGGCGGCCTCCCCAGGATCGCTGGTCAGCGCCACGAGCTCGGTGTCGGGACCCAGCAGCGGACCCGGGATGTAGGGGTAGTACGGGAACACCGAG
>JBAPXO010000697.1:0-7111 GCA_049284255.1 Solirubrobacteraceae bacterium
CGGGAGCGGTGACGATCGCCACCAACATGGCGGGCCGCGGCGTCGACATCAAGCTCGGCGGCAATGCCGAGCACCTGGCCGCCCTCGAAGTCGCCAAGCTCGGCCTCCAGCCCGGTGACCCGGATTACGACGAGCACATCGCCAAGGTCCTGCCCACGATCGAGCAGCGCATCGACGACCAGCGCCAACAGGTGATGGACGCCGGCGGGATGTTCATCCTCGGCACCGAGCGCCACGAGTCGCGCCGGATCGACAACCAGCTGCGTGGCCGCGCCGGACGCCAGGGCGACCCCGGTGAATCGAGATTCTTCCTCTCGGCCCAGGACGATCTCGTGCGCCTGTTCGCCGGCGAGCGGATCTACAAGATCCTCGATCGCCTCGGGTCGACCGACGAGGAGGGCAACGAGGAGCCGATCGAGGCCGGCATGCTCTCAAAGCAGATCGAAAAGGCCCAGCGCAAGGTCGAGGAGCAGCACTTCCTGCAGCGCAAGCACACGCTCGAGTACGACGACGTCCTCAATCAGCAGCGCGAGGTCGTCTACGCCTACCGCGACGAGGTGCTCGAGGGCCGCGACATGAGCGATGCCGCCCGCGAGGAGATCGTCGGGCTGATCGAGCGCCTGGTCGACGAGTACACCGCCGGGGACTTCGTCGAGGACTGGGACGTCGAGGGGCTGATGCGCCGGATCGAGGAGATCTTCACCCCCTCGGAAGAGCTTCAGGAGCTCGAGCCCTCAGAGATCGACCGTGACGACCTGACCGTCCGCCTCCAGGAGGAGGCGCTGGCCCAGTACGAGCGGCGCGAGCAGGAGCTCGGTGAGGAGCTCATGCGCGGCGTCGAGCGCTACCTCCTGCTCGAGATCATCGATCAGCGCTGGCAGGAGCACCTGTACGACATGGACTACCTCCAGCAGGGGATCCATCTGCGAGGGTTCGCGCAGATCGAGCCGCTGGTCGCGTACAAGAACGAAGCCTTCGAGCTCTTCCGCGAGCTGATGAACAGCGTCTGGGCCGACTTCGGCCGCTTCATCTACCACGTCGAGGTCACAATCCAAGACGAGAACGGTGTTCCCGTCGAGCCCCAGCAGCAGCGCCGCCCGAGCCCGACCTCGAGCTCGGCGACCGGTGGTGGACGGGTGAGCTACTCAGGCGGGACCGCCCAAGCCGGCGCCATGGCGATGGCGGCCGCCGCCGGCGAGGCGGCCCAACCGGGCTACGAACCCGAGCCGATGGCTCCGGTCCAGCAGCGCCGCGTCGACGACACCGAGCAGATCGGCCGTAACGACCCGTGCTGGTGCGGGTCGGGCAAGAAGTTCAAGAAGTGCCACGGCGCCTGACGGCGCGCCGCGAGCAGGGCGCCTGAGAGCGCGCCGTAGAGATTCACCCTCCCACGGTTCCGCGCCGCCGGCCGATCGCCTGAAGCGGGGTCTGGGCAGCGTCGGTGACGACCATCCGGTTGCGTCCGGTCCGTTTGGCCTGATACATGGCGTCATCGGCGCCCCGCAGCATCATCTGGAGCTCGGGCGGCGAGACGGCGGCGAAGATCCCGGTGCTCATCTGCACGTTGGGCAGGCCGGGGGACTCCTCGGCGGCCAGTGCCTGGTGGACGCGCTGCGCGAAACGCTGCCCGCTGCTGGTGTCGCAGCCGGGCAGCATCGCTGCGAACTCCTCGCCGCCGAGGCGGGCGATGACGTCCACGTCACGGGCCTCGTGGGCAATCAGATGACCGATCCGCACTAGCACCTGGTCACCGACCTCGTGCCCCCAGTCGTCGTTTACCTGCTTGAAGTAGTCGATGTCGAAGATGGCTAGCGCGACCGGGCTGGGATCGCGCCGGGCGCGCGCCAGCTCGACGGCGGCACGTTCTTCGAAGCCGCGCCGGTTGAGCAAGCCGGTGAGAGGGTCGGTGCGCGCCTCGGCGGCCAGGCGCAGGTTCAGCAGCTCGTTGCGGTGCTCGAGCGCCAGGACCACAAGGGCGATCGCAGTGGTCGACACCATGACGTCGAGCCATCGCCCCGGATAGGAGCTCGCGGCTGGCAGCGCGAGCAGGGCGATGGCTTGCGCCACGCCGACGCAGGCGAGGATCCCGATAGCGCCGCGCCGGCCGAAAAAGAAGGCCGTCCACAGGACGGGAAGGGCGTAGAGGACGGCGCCGTCGCCGGCCCCGGATGTGGTGGCGACGGCCACGGCGACCAGGCCGACCCCGAGCGGCCCCAGGAGGGCGAGCGCTTGCCGCGGTAGGCGTGGCCCGACCGCCAGCAGGCCGGCGAGCACGATGACGACGGCCACGACGGGAGCGATCGCGAACTTGGGATCCCCCGGCAAGAAGCCTTCGATGGCGCCGTCGAGCGCCGCCGCGCCATACATGGCGGCCGCGGTGTAGGCCATGAGCCGGCGGTTGTGCCGGATCGCGGTACGTGATGGCTCCACGACCCAGCCATCGGCAGGGATCTCCGTTACTGAACCCTGGGGCCCGAGACTAGGCGGACCTCGTATCGATTGGAGCTTGGGCGGCGTTTGGAGGTGCCGGACCGGGGATAACAATGACCACTGATGGCAATACGGAACACGATCGAGCTGCACGGACCGGAGGATCCGGCATTCGATGAGGTGTTGACGCCGGAGGCGCTGGAATTCGTCGCCGCGCTCCAGCGCGAGTTCGGCGACCGCCGTCTCCAACTGCTGGACGCCCGTGAGCAGAGGCGGGCTCGCCTCGCCGAGGGCGAGACCCTGGATTTCTTGGACCAGACGGCAGGAGTGCGCGAGGACGACTGGACGGTCGCACCCGCCCCTGAGCCCCTGCAGCAGCGCTGGGTGGAGATCACCGGTCCCACCGACCGTAAGCTCGTGATCAACGCGCTGAACTCCGGAGCCGACGGCTTCATGGCCGACTTCGAGGACTCCAACGCCCCCACCTGGCACAACATGGTCACCGGCCACGTGAATCTGCGGGACGCGATCGATCAGACGATCACCTACGACGGGTCTGACGGCCGGCACTACGAGCTCGTCGAGAATCCGGCCACGCTGCTCGTGCGGCCTCGGGGCTGGCATCTGCCCGAGCGCCACATGCTCGTCGATTCGCAGCCCATCTCCGGGTCGCTGTTCGACTTCGGGATGTACTTCTATCACTGCGGACCGCGGCTGCTGACGCGCGGCGCGGCTCCCTACTTCTACCTGCCCAAAATGGAGTCCCACCTCGAGGCCCGGCTGTGGAACGACGTCTTCTGCTTCGCCCAGGAGGCGGTTGGGCTAGACCGGGGAACGATAAAAGCCACCGTGCTGATCGAGACGCTGCCGGCGGCGTTTGAGATGGACGAGATCCTCTACGAGCTGCGCGATCATTCGGCCGGGCTAAACGCCGGACGCTGGGACTACATCTTCTCGGCCATCAAGTGCTTCCCGGACCGCCCCGAGATGGTGCTACCGGACCGTGGCGACGTGAAGATGACCGTGCCCTTCATGCACGCCTACACCGAGCTGCTGGCCGCCACCTGCCACAGGCGCGGTGCCCACGCCATGGGAGGCATGGCGGCGCTGATCCCCTCACGCAAGGACGAGGAGGCCAACGAGAAGGCGCTGCAGGGGGTCCGTGAGGACAAGGAGCGTGAGGTCAAGCAGGGCTACGACGGGACCTGGGTCGCGCACCCTGATCTCGTGCCGACCGCACGCGAGGTCTTCGAGAACGGACTTGACGGCAAGCCCAACCAGCTCGGCCACCGACGCGACGACGTCTCGGTCACCGCCGAGCAGCTGCTCGACCTCCCGGCCACCCCGGGCGCGATCACCGAGCAGGGCCTGAGAACCGACGTCAACGTCGGCTTTCAGTACGTGTCCTTCTGGCTCGGAGGTCATGGCGCCGCGGCGATCAATTCGCTGATGGAGGACGCCGCTACCGCCGAGATCTCCAGGTCGCAGATCTGGCAGTGGATCCACCACTCCTCAGAGCTCGAGGACGGCCGCCCGGTCACCAAGGAGCTCGTACGTCAGATCCTCGACGAGGAGACCGCCCAGATCCACGAGGAGGTCGGAGACGAGACCTGGGAGGCCGGCCGCCCCGCCGAGACGCGTGAGATCTTCGAGCGCGTCGCCCTCGCTGACGAGCTGTTCGAGTTCCTGACGCTGCCGGCCTACGAGTACCTGGACTGAGAACGAGGGTGCCGTGCCTGGGTAGCGGATTCCGCAACCCAGACACATCACCCCCGGTCAGGGCACCATCCAGGACAGCACGCCGCTCGACTGAAGCAGCACGAGCACGGCCATGAACAGCAGGAAGGCCAGGCTCCAGCCGATCACCTTGCGGAAGATGTCGCCCTCCTGGCCGGCCAGGCCGACGGCGGCGGCGCCGATCGCCAGGTTCTGAGGCGAGATCATCTTGCCGATCACCCCGCCCGAGCTGTTGGCCGCCGCCAGGAGCGTAGGAGAGAGACCCGATTGCTTGGCAGCGGCGACCTGAAGGGCGCCGAAGAGCGAGTTGCTCGAGGTGTCAGATCCGGTGACCGCGGTCCCGAACCATCCGATGATCGGCGACAAGAAGGCGAAGAACCCGCCGGCACCTGCGGCCCACATCCCCAGGGTGATCGTCTGGCCCGAGAAGTTCATCACGTAGGCGATGGCCAATACTGCGCACACCGTCAGCAGCGCCCACTTGAGCTGGACGAGGGTCTCCCAGTAGACCCGCAGCGCCCGAAGCGGCGAGACGCGCAGGACCAACGTGGTCAGGATCCCGGAGAGGAGCAGCCCGGTTCCAGCGGCGGTGAACCAGTTGAGCTTGAAGGTCTGACTCGTGGGCGGCTTGCCGGTGGCGCCGATGATGTGCAGCCCCGGCCAGCTGAACTCGGTCGTCGCCTTGTCGAGCCAGGTCATCACCGAGGTGATGCTGATCGCGCCCAGCACGATGATGATGATGATGTAGGGAGCGAATGCCATCAGCATCTCGCGCCGGGTGAGCGGGGGTTCCTTGTCGGGATGCACGCGCCGTTCGAAGGCGGGGTCGTCCACGCTGCCCCCGGCCATCGCCGGGCGCGGCCCGCCGAGCTCGACATTGGACGCCGGCGACCAAACGCGCAGCAGCGCCACCAGGGCAGCCGCCGAGACCAGCGACGCGATGATGTCGGTGAGCTGGGTGTTGACGTAGTTGGAGATCACGAACTGGGTCACCGCAAAGGAGACTCCGGCGACCAGCGCGGCCAACCATGTGTCCCGCAGACCGCGGCGGCCGTCGACCATGAAGATGAGCACGAAAGGCACGAGCATCGCCAAGAAGGGCGTCTGGCGCCCGACCATCTGGCTGAGGTCGTGGACCGGCAGCCCGGTGACCTGGGCCAGGGTGGTGATCGGGATCGCGATCGCGCCAAAGGCGACCGGCGCGGTATCGGCGACCAGGGCGACCGCGGCGGCGCGGATCGGGGAGAGGCCGAGGCCGACGAGCATCACGCCGCAGATCGCCACCGGGGTGCCAAAGCCGGCCAGGGCCTCGAGCAGGGCGCCGAAGCAGAAGGCGATCGCTACGACCTGAATGCGCTGGTCGTCCGAGACCCCGGCGAAGGCCCGCTTGAGCACTGTGAACTCACCCGTTGCCTCCGTCATGTTGAAGATCCACAGGGCGTTGATGACGATCCACATGATCGGCCAGAAGCCGAATGCGGCTCCTTCCAGCGCGGAGTCGGCGGCTTGGCCGATCGGCATCGAGTAGACGGCGACGGCGACGATGATCGACACCGCGAGCGTGATCAAAGACGCCCATTGAGCCTTCATCCGCAGCGCTCCGAGCAGCAGGAACAGAACCAATAACGGCAGGATTGCGAAGATCGACGTGAGTCCCAGCGAATGGGACACCGGGTCGAGAACCTGCTTGTACACGGCGGGCCTCCCTCTTAAGAACAGCCGTCAAGCGTTGTCTGGTTCGTCACGTACCCAGGTGCCGCGTGCTCCAAGCAGGCGCCGAAACGCCGCCAGATCGGTTGCTAGGGTAGATCGGAGATGGCCACCGCCCCCACAGAGCCCCTTCCCCAGCGCCTCGCGGCAATCCGCGAGCAGCTCCGGCTGCTCTCGGACTATCTTTGACCCAGCTGAACTGGCGCAGCGCGCAGGCGCGCTTGAGGCCGAGATGGGGGAGTCCGGGTTCTGGGACGATCAGGAGCGGGCGGCCCGGATCAGCGCCGAGCACGCCCGGGCCAGCCGCAAGCTGAGCACCTTCCGGGACCTCGAGCGCGATGTCGAGGACCTCGAGCCGCTGGCCGAGCTCGCGCAGGACGACCCCGAGATCGAGACAGAGCTCGAGGAGCAGGTCGCCGGCGTGCAGAGTCGCCTCGACGCGCTTGAGGAGGAGCGGCTCTTCTCAGGGCGCTACGACTCCGGCGACGCGCTCGTGACCGTCAACGCCGGGGCCGGCGGCACCGACGCCCAGGACTGGGCGGAGATGGTGCTGCGGATGGAGATGCGCTGGGCCGAGCGCCGCGGCTTCGGAGTCGAACTGCTCGAGGTCTCCCCGGGAGAGGAGGCCGGCATCAAGTCGGCCACCTTCCGGGTCACCGGTGAGAACGCGTACGGCCTGTACGGGTCCGAGAAGGGCGTGCACCGGCTGGTGCGTCTGTCGCCCTTCGATTCGGCCAACCGCAGACAGACGAGCTTCGCCGGGGTCGAGGTCTCGCCCGTCGTCCACGAGACGGCCGACGTCCAGATCGACGACGACGATCTCCAGATCGACACCTACCGGGCCAGCGGCGCCGGGGGCCAGCACGTAAACAAGACCGACTCGGCGGTCCGGATAACCCACAAACCCACCGGGATCGTCGTCCAGTGTCAGAACGAGCGCTCGCAGTCCTCCAACAAGGCGGAGGCGATGACGATGCTGCGCTCAAAGCTGCTCGAGCTCGAGGAGCGCAAGCGCCGGGAGGAGATCGCCCGCGAAAAGGGGGAGGCCCAGGACGTGAACTTCGGCTCTCAGATCCGGTCCTACGTGTTACATCCCTACACGATGGTCAAGGACCACCGCACCGACTACGAGATGGGCGACGCTAACCGGGTCCTCGGGGGCGACCTCGACGGGTTCGTGCGCTCCTACCTGCTCAAGACGGCCGCGCGATGAGACGCGAGTTCCCCACCGCTC
>JBAPXO010000698.1:0-1628 GCA_049284255.1 Solirubrobacteraceae bacterium
CTCGTCGCCTGGCGGGGCCGCCGGGACCCGGGAGACGAGGACGCGGGGGCGCGGGCGGCCGCCGACCTGGGCCTTGAGCCCTCTCCGCCGGTTCGGGTGACGCCGTACCCGGGCGCGCTTCACCGCCATCTCCACGTGATGGTCAAGGTGGCTCCTACGCCCGAACGCTTTCCACGCCGCCCGGGGGTGGCCCGTAAGCGCCCTTTGGGGGGCCTTAAGGCCGTGCCGTCTGACCGCCGCGAGCGCTAGCTTCAGGGCGTCCATGGGGACCGTCTACGCGATTGCCAACCAGAAGGGCGGCGTGGGAAAGACCACGACCGCCGTCAACCTCGCCGCCTGCGTGGCTGAGGCCGGCTACGAGTCGCTGCTGATCGACATCGATCCCCAGTCAAACGCCACGCTGGGCCTCGGAATCGACAAGCACCGCACGCCCACTGTCTACGACGCACTCCTGGAAGGGCTCCCGCTAGCCGAAGCCGTGCTGGCCTCCTCGATCCCGCACCTGAGCGTGGTCCCGGCAGGTCCCGATCTCGCCGGCGCGACCGTCGAGCTTCCCCGGATGCCCGGATCTGAGAACCGGCTGCGGGATGCCCTGGCCCCGGTCCGCGACAGCTACGCCTTCGTGCTCCTGGACTGTCCACCGTCGTTGGGGCCGCTGACCGTCAACGCTCTGGTCGCCGCCGACCGCGTGATCGTCCCCGTCCAGGCCGAGTACTTCGCGCTCGAGGGCTTGGCCGGTCTGCTTGACACGCTTTCGCTCGTCCAGCGAGAGCTCAACCCGAGGTTGACCGTCGCGGGGATGCTTCTGACCATGCACGATGGCCGTACCCGGCTCGCCCAAGACGTCGAGGCCGAGGTCCGCCGCCACTTCCCCAAGCTCGTCTTCGACACCGTCATCCCCCGCAATGTCCGGATCGGCGAGGCGCCGAGCTTCGGCAAGCCCGTGATCCACTACGACCCCCACTGCGCCGGCGCCGACGCCTACTTCGAGCTCGCCAAGGAGGTGGCCGCCCGTGGCTGAGCGCCAGCGCGCGATGGGCCGTGGGCTCGCGGCCATCCTCTCGGTCGCTCCGCGTGACGAGCCCGAGGAGCTTCGTCAGCTCCCGACCGAGATGATCTCCCCGAACCCCCACCAGCCGCGGGGACGCTTCGACGAGGAGTCGCTGGTCGCGCTGTCTGAGTCGATCAAGGTCCGCGGGGTTCTGCAGCCCGTGCTCGTGCGCCCGGTTGCCGGCGGGACTTACGAGCTGATCGCCGGCGAGCGGCGCTGGCGAGCGGCCCGGCTCGCCGAGCTCGACACGATTCCGGCGATCGTGCGCCACCACGACGATGCCACCTCGCTTGAGGTCGCGCTGATCGAGAACATGGCCCGCGAGGACCTCAACCCGGTGGAGGAGGCCCGCGCCTGCGCCGCCCTCACCGAGGAACTCGGCCTGTCACGTGAGGAGGTGGGCCAGCGCGTCGGGCGCGGCCGGGTCGCCGTCTCGAACCTCATCCGCCTGCTCGACCTCCCCGACGAGGTGCTCGAGCTCATCCAGGAGGGCGAGCTCAGTGAGGGCCACGGCCGCGCGCTGCTGACCGCCCGCGAGCACTCCGATCGCCGCCGTCTCGCCCGCGCGGCCGTCGAC
>JBAPXO010000699.1:0-6577 GCA_049284255.1 Solirubrobacteraceae bacterium
CCGTGGGCCCGAGCATCGCCACGGCGAGGACGGCCGCTGCGACGGCGACGCCGCGGGGCGGATTCATTCGCCGATCGGCGCGCCCGGCCCTCGGGCCAGCAGCTCGAGGTCCAGCCCTTCCTTGCGGACTCGCAGATCGATGTAGAGCACGGAGATCACCGCGGCGATGAATGGGTAGGTGATGAGGTTCCTGATGATCGTGCTCAGGGCATTGAGAACCAGCCATGGCCCGGTGCTGTTGACCCCCAGCCCGCTCTCGATCCCGCTGAAGATCAGGCCCACGATCAGCTCGACGACGAACAGCATGATCACGGCCACCACCACGGCGGCGAAGGTCGGCCACCACCGGTGGCGTACGAGACGGAACGAGCGTCGCAGGGCGGGGACGCCGCCCACGTGCTCGAACATGAGGGCGGGCATGGACACGCACCAGGCGATCGACAGCCAGATGCCGGGGATGATCAGGAGGATGAGTGCGAGCACGACCAGGACCCCGTTCAGGATCGCCAGCCACAGCAGGCTGCCCAGCCGACCCGCGGCGGCACGCAAGGATTTGCCCCAGTCCAGGGGATGATCGATGTAGGCGTCGACCACGAACAGGACCAGCGCGGCGTTGACGATCAGCGGCCCGAGGATCCCGAGGACGATCTCGACGATCGCGCCCAGGGCGGGGGTTGAGAGCTGGCCGTTGGGCGTGTACAGGGTTCCGTGGTGCACGAATGCCCCGTGGGGTAGCGAGATCCCGATCACGATCTCCTGGATGACCGCGAGCGGGACGATGACCGCGAGCACGAGCTTCCACATCGCGAGGGCGTTGCGCGAGTAGACCTTGATCGCCGCGTCAAGGACCTCGCCGATGCCCAGTGGCCGAAGCTGCCGCTCCGGCACGTCGACGCCAGCCCCTGTGTAGGCCCCTTCCATCACTCGCCGGGGAACGATAACCGCTTACGCCGACTGTATGTGCATCTACGGGTGCATCACGGGTACGTCCACGGATGCATCAGAGGCCGTAGGAACGGCCGATCACGTCGAGCATGATCTCATCGGTGCCCGCTCCGATCCGGTTCAGGCGCAGGTCGCGCCATGAGCGTTCGATTCCGTACTCCTTCATATAGCCGGCACCGCCGTGGATCTGAATGCACTCGTCGGCGACCTCGACGGCGATCCGGGCGCTGTAGAGCTTGGCCATCGTGATCTCGCGCACCGGGTACTCGCCGTTCTGAAACCGCCACGCCGTCGTGTAGACCATCTGGCGGGCGGTCTCGATCTTCGTCGCCATCTCGGCGAACTTGTGGCGGATGACCTGGAAGTGACCGATCGAGCGCCCGAAGGCGTGGCGCTCCTTGGCGTAGGTCAGGGTCTTGTCGAAAACGTGTTGGGCGCCGGCCACCGATCCAGCCGCGCCGATCAGCCGTTCGCCCTGAAGCTCCCACATGATGTGGTAGAAGCCCTTGCCGACGGACCCGAGGACCGCGGACTCGGGGACGCGGACGTCCTGGAAGGCGAGCAGGGCGGTGTCGGAGGCGTGCATACCGAGCTTCTTCAGGCGCTTCTCACGGATCACGCCCTCGGCGTCCATCGGCACCAGAAACAGGGTGAAGCCGTCATATCCGGCGGCGGGATCGGTCTTGGTCACGAGCACGATCGCGTGGGCGCGGTGGCCGTTGGTGATGTAGGTCTTGGAGCCGTTGATCACGTAGTCGCCGCTCGCCTCGTCGCGCACGGCGCGCGTCTTGATCCCGGCGACGTCGGAGCCGGCGTCGGGTTCGGTGATCCCGATGCACAGGATCTTCTTGCCCGCGATCGCGGGAGCCGCCCACTCCTGCTTCTGCTCCTCGGTGCCGAAGGCGAGAATCGGCGGCATCGCCATATCGGTCTGCACGGCCAAGCCCATGGCCAGACCGCCACAGTTGGCGTGCACGATCTCCTCGGCCAGGACCAGCGAGGAGTAGTAGTCGCCGCCCTGGCCGCCGTACTCCTCGGGCTTGTCGAGCCCCAGGAAGCCGAGCTCGCCCATGCGCTCGAACACCCAATCGGGGAACGTGTTCTCCTCCCACTCCTCAGCGTGGGGAGCGAGCTCCTTGATCACGAAGCGGCGGATCGACTCTCGCAGCTGCTCGTGCTCATCGGTGAAGATGAAGTGCTTTCGCTCTGAGGCGAAGTCGGGCTTGACGACGTCGGCGGTGGCCATCTGAGCTCCTCCTGAGGGGATCGGGACAGCGCCCGGCAACGCTACCGGCGGCTGTATCGAAAGTGAACAGTAGAGCTTTCTACTTTCGACAAGCGTCGCGTCCGCGTAGGCTGTCGCGCCATGTCCATGAAAACCCTTCGCTATGACGTCGCTTCGACCGGCGTGGCCACGATCGCCCTCGACCAGCCCGAGACGCGAAACGCTCTGTCCGACGAGCTTCTGACCGACCTGATCGCGGCGCTGAACGAGGCGCGCGACGACGCGGCCGTACGCTGCGTGGTCCTCACCTCCACCCACGACAAGGTGTTCTCGAGCGGCGGCAACCTGACCGGGTTCGCGGCCGATATCGCCCTCGTCCACAAGCATTTCGCCACCGAGCGCTTCCCGCTGGTGTTCGAGCTCCTGGGAACCCTCGGCAAGCCCTCGATCTGCGCCGCCAACGGCCACGTCCTGGCGGGCGCCCTCGGCCTGGCCCTGGCCTGCGATCTCATCATCGCCAAGGAGGGAGCTCGTTTCGGGACGCCTGAGATCAACGTCGGGCTGTTCCCGTTCATGATCATGGCCCTCATCTATCGCAATGTCGGGCGCAAGAAGACCGCCGAGCTGATGCTCCTCGGCGAGCAGATTTCCGCCGTCGAGGCCGAGCGGATCGGGGTCGTCAACCGCGTGGTATCCGACGAGGAGTTCGACGGCGCCGTCGCTGACTGGGCCGGACGGCTGGCCGCCAAGTCGCCCGTGCTGATGAAGCTCGGCAAGGACGCGATCTTCCGCCAGCAGGACATGGCCTACGCCGATGCCATCGCCTTCCTACGCTCGCAGCTGACGATCGCCTTCTCCACCGAGGACATCCAGGAGGGCGTCAAGGCCTTCTTCGAGAAGCGCGACCCCGAGTGGAAGGGCCGCTGACCAAAAGCGACCCTCGAAGCTGTCAGCGCGAGGAGGCTGAGGCCGAAGCCGGGGTGACGGCCTGAGCGAGCCGAGCCGGGGCGACGGAGGACTCCCGTGCCTCGGCGAACGTCACCATCCGCCCGCGCTCCGGATCCCATAGCTTCAGCCTGACCGCTCGCAGTCCGTCTGACAGCGACAGCGTCGGCACGTCGTGGAAGATGGGGTTCTCATCGTGAGCGCGTTGCAAGTTGTAGTTGGGGATGCGCGCATTGAGGTGGTGCAGGTGATGTAGGCCGATGTTGGCCGAGAAGAACTGGAGCACCTTGGGCAGCCTCAGGTACGAGCTGCCGCGCAGTGCCGCATCGGCATAGGTCCACTGCTCGCTCGACTCCCAGTAAGCGTCCTCGAACTGATGCTGGACGTAGAACAGCCAGATCCCCGCCGAGCCTGCAATCAGGGCCGGCGGCGCCCACACCAGCAGGAAGTCCTGCCATCCGAGCCAGGCGCAGAGGCCTCCGACCACGGCCACTAGCGCCAGGTCGGTGAGCAGCACGCTGTGGCGCATCCGGGGGCGCTGGGCGCGGGTCGCGATGCGCGGACCGACCACCATCGCGATGATCGGACCGAGACCGAACATCACAAGCGGGTTGCGAAACCCCCGGTAGGCGGCGCGCCCGCGCCACGAGCGGGCCCGGTACTCCTCCACGGTGAGGGTCGGCAGGTCACCGACGCCGCGACGCTCGAGGTCGCCGGAGCTGGCGTGGTGCACAGCGTGGTCGTGGCGCCAGCGCGCGAACGGGGCCAGCACGAAGAACCCGAGCATGGCCCCGACGATCGCGTTGGCCCGCTTGGAGGGCAGCAGCGATCCGTGCGTGCAGTCGTGGAAGATCACGAATGTCCTGACCAGAAAGCCGCCGGTGGGGATCGCGAGCAGCAGTGTCAGCAGGACCGAGACCTTCAGCGCTTGGTACATAACCACCGACAGCAACAGGTAGGGCGCCACGGAGGTGGCGATATCCATCAGGCTGCGGCCGAGGCGCGGCTTCGAGTACGGCGCGAGGATGTCCGTCCAGAACGGACGTTTGGACTGCTTAGTCATGGTGCTCGTGCTCCGCTGCCAGATCGGTTCCCGTGAACCGCCTCATTGCTGGCTGAGGCACGGGCTGAATACGCACCAGGCCTCAGCACGTCGCGTAGGCGGCATGCCACATTCCCGGTGCGCTAGGGTCAAGACTACCCGCCGCGGGCCTGTTTTACGACATTCGACCCGCGTGCCGGGGTCGCGCGTCCCGATCAGGCCGAGTTCGAGCAGCCGAACTTGACCTTGCTCATCGCCGAACTCAGCAGCGGAGTGAGGTCGTAAGTCTTCGCGGCGGAGGGCAGCGTAGTGGGGGGCTGCGGGCCGTAGTCGAAGAGATCCATCGCCATCGCATACTGCAGCCGCTGACCGTTGACGCACTCGGCGAAGTCAAAGCTCATCCTCCGGACGAGCTTGTGGGCTTGATCGATCCACACGTCCATCGTCATCGTGTGGCTTCCCAGCGCCTGCTCGAGCATCGAGACCGTCTTGGAGGCGCTCGCGCGCTCCGAGGGCGCGACGAGCTTGGTGTAGCGATCGAGGTCGACGATCGCCCGGTAGTGAGTCGTCGCCACTCCTCTTATCGCGGCTGTGCCGAGCTTGGTCGCCTTGCCGCCGACGGCGCGCAGAAAGTCGATGAACTGGCTCGGGTCAGACGAGCCGCCGGCGGGCAGCGCGCCGCCCCCGAGGCCGCCGAGCAGGCGGCTCATGTCGAACTTCAGCCATGGCTTGCCCCCGGTCACCGACTTGAGCTGCGGGGTTCCAGGAGAGGCCATGTAGAACGTCAGGCCGGAGAATTTCTCGTTGAGGGTGAGCGTGCGGCCGGCGACCGACTCGGTGGTGGTGAGCGTGCCGGCGCGCTTGGCGCGGTCGATCCAACCCGAGAGCGTGCCGTGGACGGTGAAGGCCGGCGAGCTCACGGCGATCGTGCCGGTGAGCCGGTAGCCCGGAACCGTCGCCGTGGCGTCAGCCGCCTGAGCGACCGGATCGACGACCGAGCCGATCTCGTGGGCCGCGCCGCAGCCACCCATCGCCAGCGCCGCCAGGCCGCCCGCTACGCACGCCGCCAACCTCCTGCTCACATCGACGGGGTACCCCCGGTTGCGTGGAGCCAATCCGGCTCTTGTGGCCCCGTGCAGAGCCATGCCAGAGTGAGAAGTAGTACGTTCCACTTCTCGCAGCCCCGAGATCGCACCTTCCATGGCCACCGACGCTCCCATCACCAGCCTGCTGCGGCCCCTGGCCGAGGACCTGCGCCAGCGCCGGGAGCAGATCATGCTGGGCGGCGGCCCGGGGAAGATCACCGCCCAGCACGAGCGCGAGAAGCTGACCGCGCGTGAGCGGCTGGCGTTGCTGATCGATGAGGGGACGTTCGTCGAGCTCGGCATCCACGGCCGCCCACACTTCTCCCAACGCGCGATGGAGGGCAAGGACGCGCCCGCGGACGGCGTGATCACCGGGTATGGCAAGGTCAATGGCCGCCTGACCGCCGTCGCCGCCTACGACTTCACCGTCATGGCGGGCTCGATGGGGATGACCGGCGAGCTCAAGGTCACGCGGCTCCGCGAGCTCGCGCTCTCCAAGCGGATTCCCCTGGTGTGGCTGCTCGACAGCGCCGGCGCCCGGATCCAGGAGGCCGTGGGCTCGCTGTTCGCCGGTTCGGGGCACCTGTTCCGCGAGGAGGTGATCAACTCCGGGGTGATCCCGCAGGTCGCCGCGCTGATGGGGCCGTGCGCCGCCGGCACCGCCTACATCCCGGGGCTGGCCGACTTCGTGCCCATGGTCAAGGGACGGGGTTCGATGGCGCTCGCCGGCCCGCATCTCGTGCGCGCGGCCGTGGGCGAGGACGTCACCCAGGAGGAGCTCGGGGGCTCGCGTGTGCACTGTCGCAAGTCTGGCGTCGGCGATCTCGAGGTCGCCGATGACCCCGAGTGCATCGAGCGCGTCAAGCAGTACCTGAGCTACTTCCCGCAGAACTGCGAGGAGCCCCCGCCCTTCAAGGCCACCGATGACCCGATCGATCGCGGCGACGAGGAGCTCCTCGACGTCTTGCCCGAGTCAAACCGCAAGCCATATGACATGTACGAGGTGATCCGGCGGATCGTCGACGACGGCGAGTACTTCGATCTCAAGCCCCAGTTCGCCAAGACGATCATCACCTGCCTCGCGCGCTTCGGCGGTCGCCCGGCGGGCATCGTCGCCAACCAGCCCAAGCAGCTGGGCGGGATCCTCGACAACGACTCCGCCGACAAGTCGGCTCGTTTCATCAATCTTTGCAACGCCTACGGGATCCCCCTCGTGTACCTGATGGACGTGCCCGGGTTCATGGTCGGCACCAAGGTCGAAGAGGCTGGAATCATCCGCCACGGCGCCAAGATGCTCTACGCCACCGCGAACGCCACGGTGCCCAAGATCACCGT
>JBAPXO010000700.1:0-2716 GCA_049284255.1 Solirubrobacteraceae bacterium
CCCCGCAGCCCGCCACCATCGAACCGATGGCCACGCATGCCAGCGCGAGCACCGGCGATATGACTGCCCGATCCAGACGGCGCATTCACCGATCATGGCAGCCCGCAGACCCGGGCTCGGCAGACCGCGCCTCGGATCGTGGAGAATGACTAAAGCTGAGCTGGGTCGCGCCCGGCAAAGGGCGGACGAGACGACGCTACGCCAGTGGAGGGGAGCGCCGACGTGACCGAGATGGATCGACAGACATCACCGATCAGCCCCGAGGAGATCACGGCCGAGGTCATCGAGAGCTTTGCCGAGTGCGGCGATGATCGCCTGCGCGAAGTCATGCAGGCTCTGGCCCGCTACCTTCACGCCTTCGCGATCGATGTCGGACTCACCCCGGCGGAGTGGAGCCGGGCGATCGCCACCCTGACGCGCACCGGCGAGATCACCGACGAGCACCGGCAGGAGTTCGTGCTGTGGTCTGACTCGCTCGGACTGTCGATGCTCGTCGACGCGCTCGACAACCAGCTTCCCGAGGGCGCGACCGAGTCGACGGTCCTCGGGCCCTTCTACGTCGCGGGTTCACCGCTGCGCGAGTACGGGGCGAGCATCGCCGAGGAGGGCGACGCCGGGATTCCGGCGCTCGTACACGGGCGTGTGCTCAGCATCGATGGCGAGTCGATCGCCGGCGCCGAGCTCGATGTGTGGCAGAACGGCGATGACCGGTTGTACGCCGTGCAACGCCCCGAGGCGCCCGAGGACCACCTCCGCGGTCGCTTCATCTCACGGGAAGACGGGACCTACGCCTTCTTGGCCGTGCGCCCGGTGCCCTACCCGATCCCCTACGACGGACCGGTAGGGCAGATGCTCGAGGCGACTGGCCGCCACCCCTGGCGCCCGGCCCACATCCACATGATCATCCGCGCCGACGGCTACCACACCCTGACCACGCACCTGTTCGACCGTGACAGCGAGTACCTGGAGTCAGACGCCGTGTTTGCCGTCAAGCCGTCGCTGTTAAGGGAATTTGTCGAGCACGACCCCGACGATCCCGACACGCCGCCGGGCATCCAGACGGCCTGGGTGTCGGTGCGCAGCGACGTGATCCTCGCTCGCGCGTAAGAGAAGACGGCGGGACCCGTCGGATGAAGCTAAGAATCGCCGCTCTGTAACGCTGCTCTTACACGAGCGCTTCAGCTTGGCCAGTCATGAACTCCGACTCCGGCCTGCTGGCCCATCCTCTCCCTCAACGCCGTCTGCGTCTGCCGAGCACGCGGCGAGTCACATCGCTGCGCATGACCTGGCCACGCGCCGCGCTGGCCGCCCTGCTGCTCCTCACCGCCACGGCCTATGTCTGGGATCTGAGCGCGTCCGGGAACGCCAACAGCTTCTACGCCGCGGCCGTGCAGGCCGGCACCAAGAGCTGGAAGGCATTCTTCTTCGGCTCGCTTGACCCCTCGAACTTCATCACCGTCGACAAGCCGCCGGCGTCACTCTGGGTGATGGAGCTTTCGGGGCGGGTGTTCGGCTTCAGCAGCTGGAGCATGCTGGTTCCCCAGGCCTTGGAGGGGGTTGCCGCGGTTGGCCTGCTCTACGCCTCGATCAAGCGCTGGTTCGGGACCGGCGCGGGCTTGGCGGCGGGAGCGGTGCTCGCGACCACGCCGGTGGCGGCGCTGATGTTCCGCTTCAACAATCCCGACGCCCTGCTCGTCCTCCTGCTCGTGGCCTCGGCCTATTGCCTGACCCGCGCCCTGGAGAAGGCGTCGACGAAGTGGATGCTGGCCGTGGGGACGATGATCGGGTTCGCGTTCCTGGCCAAGATGATGCAGGCCTTCCTCGTGGTGCCCGGCTTCGCGCTCGTCTACGTGATCGCCGCTCCGACAACGCTGCGCCGCCGCCTCCTGCAGCTCCTCGCCGGCGCGGGCGCCCTCGTCCTCAGCGCCGGTTGGTGGGTGGCCATCGTCGCCCTGTGGCCGGCGGCCTCGCGCCCGATGATCGACGGGTCGTCTGACAACAGCATCTTGAACCTGATCGTCGGCTACAACGGGCTCGGCCGGATCTTCGGCTCGGGCGGTCCCGGAGGCGGCGGAGTCGGTGGCGGAGGCGGCGGCGGCGCCAACTTCAGCGGCTCGCCGAGCCTCCTGCGACTCTTCAACGACCTCATGGGCGGCCAGGCATCGTGGCTGCTCCCCGCCGCTTTGCTCGCGCTCGCGGCCGGACTGTGGGCGACCGGGCGCGCACCCCGAACCGACCGGACGCGGGCGGCGCTGCTGCTGTGGGGCGGCTGGCTGGCGGTCACCGCCCTCGTGTTCAGCCTCAGCAGCGGAATCATCCACACCTATTACACGGTCGCGTTGGCGCCTGCCATCGCCGCCCTGGTCGCCATCGGCGGTGTGATGCTCTGGCGGCGGCGCGCCACCCTGCAGGCACGAGCGCTGGCGATCGTGGCCCTGGTCATGACTGCCGGCTGGTCCTGGATCCTGCTCGATCGCACCTCGAGCTGGAACCCGTGGCTGCGAACCGCCGTTGCCGTGACTGCGGTCGCCGCGAGCTGCGGGTTGGTTGCCATCTCCTTCAGGAGATCATGGACGCGCCGGATCGGCGCGCCGGTGGTCGCGCTGGGCATCGCGGCCTGCCTCATCGGCCCGGTCGCCTACGCCGCGCAGACGATCACTACGGCCCACACCGGGTCGGTTCCCTCGGCCGGTCCGACCATCCAGTCGGGGATGGG
>JBAPXO010000701.1:0-2122 GCA_049284255.1 Solirubrobacteraceae bacterium
CTAGGCCCGCCCAGGCGCGCGGGCCACCGAAGTAACCGCCCGTAAAGAAGGCCAGCGCCGTGGGCCCCGCCAGCACCAGCAGGCGCGCTGCCGTGAGCAATGCTCTACGCACTGCCTAATGGTTACCGGTCAGGATCCCTGACTGCGTGGCCGAGCAACGGCCCCGCCGGCTGTGCCTCGGTGCCGTCGGGCCGTCGCGCACCGCCGCGGGCGATCTCGATCTCCCGCAAGAGCCCGCGCCGGAAATGCTCAGATGAGAAGCGCGCCGCCTGTTCGACGCACGCCAGCGGATCCACCGCCCCATCGTCGAACTCGAGCACCGCGGCGGCAAGCTCGCCGGCTCCGCCTGACCAGAAGCATCCGGTCACGCCGTCGATGATCGTCTCCAGGGCCCCTCCGCCGGCACGGGCGATCACCGGCCGCCCGGCGGCCTGGCTCTCGACGGCGGCGATGCCGAATTCCTCGACCGAGGTCACGATCATCGCCCGGGCGTGCTGGAGCACGCGGGCGACTTCGGGATCAGACAGCCGCCCGGTAAAGCGGATAGTCGGCCCCGCCAGGTGATGCAGGGTCCGGGCCGCAGGCCCGTCGCCCACGACGACCAGCGGCATGCGCAGGGCGTTGAAGGCCTCAATGGCGACCTGCAGCTGCTTGTGGGGCATCAATTCGGACAAGGTCACGTAGTAATCGGCGACGGGCCCGGGCGAGAACCGCCCGACGGCTACCGGCGGATACACGATGCTCGCGTCACGCCCGAAGTAGGCACGGATTCGTGCGCGGGTCGTGCGCGAGTTGGCGACGTAGCGATTGACGCGCTGGGCGGTGGTCCAGTCCCATTCCCGCCAGCGCTCAAAGAAGCCGCGCAAAAACTCCCTGGTCACCGGGTTGCGGCGATGGGCGAGGGTGCTGTCGCAGTCGTTCCACGCGTACCGGAACGGGTTGTGGCAGTAGCTGACGTGGATCGCCGACTCGGGACACACCACGCCGTGCGCCCATGCCGAGGAGCTCGAGACGATGAGGTCATAGCCATTGAGATCGAACGAGCGGATGGCCGTCGGGTACAGGGGCAGCAGCGCCCGGAAGGTGCGCGCCGACGGGCGCAGGCGCTGCAAAAAGGAGGTGTGGACCGTCCGGTCTGAGAACCTGCCCTCGGTTCCGTTCTCGTCGTAGACCGTCGTGTAGATGTCGGCCTCCGGCCACACCTTGCACAGCTCGATGAACACGCGCTCGGCCCCACGCACGTCGAGCAAGAAGTCATGGACCAACGCAACCCGCGGCCCGCGGATCGGAAGTTTGGACGTTTTCCCCACCTGATCCAGTGTATGCACAGCCGCGGCTCGGCTTGAGGCGTTCCTTATCCGTTAATGACATCGAGACTCCGACGGCCCAATAGCCTGCCGAGCGATGCCCGGCCGACTGTTCATCAGCTACTCCGGAAAACTCGGCGGAGCCGAGCGCGTGCTGCTCGATGCCGCGACCGGTGTCGGAGGCGAGAGCGTGCTCGCCTGCCCCGACGGTGAGCTCGCGGCACAGGCGCGAAGTGCCGGCCTCGGGGTGCTCACGCTGCCGGCGCGCGGGCTCGACCTGCGGATCGGCGCGCGGGCTCGAGCCCGGGCGACACGGGACCTGACCTCGCATGCTCGTGAAGTGCGCTCGCTGGCAGGCGCGCTGGAGCCCGACCTGATCGTCGCCTGGGGAATGCGCTCGGCGATCGCCTGCCTCCTGGCCGCGCCGGCCGTCCCGTTCGCGGTCGCCCATCACGATTTCCTGCCCGGAGCGGTGATCGGCCATGCCGTGCGCGCCGCCTGTCGACGCGCCGCGGTGGTCGTCGCCCCCTCGCAGGCGGTCGCCGATGACCTCGATCCCGCCGGGGTGCTCGGCGACCGGCTTCGCGTGCTTGCCCCCGGGATCGACGTTGAGAGCTTCTCCGATGCAGGCGCGCCCGCGAATCCGCCGGAGGTGCTGGTCCTCGGGTCGCTGGTGGCGTGGAAGCGGCCCGAGTTCGCACTCGAGATCTTCGCCCGCGCTCTGCGGGCCGCCCCCGAGCTGCGCCTGCGGCTGGTGGGAGCGCCGATCACCGGCTCGGAGCCCACGCTTGCTCGCCTGCGTACGCGCGCCGCAC
>JBAPXO010000702.1:0-2574 GCA_049284255.1 Solirubrobacteraceae bacterium
CGTCCAGCCACTCCCGAAACTGCTCACGAATTCCCGACTCGCGACACTAAATCGCGGCTGCCCGCAGGGGCATCGCACCCGCAGTCGTCGCTCGCTTATAGTCCGCCCGGATGCACGCGACGATCGCGGTTCTATCCCAAAAGGGCGGGACGGGCAAGACGACCGCCGTCCGCACCCTGACTGACGTCTTTCGCCGCATCGGCCTGTCGGTGCTGGCGGTTGATCTGGACCCCCAGGGGAACCTTTCGGACTACCTGGACGTCGATCCCGAAGCGTCACCGACGATCGGCGATGTACTCGCCGGCCGCGCCAAAGCCCGCGATGCCGTTCACGACGGCGTCATCCCGGCCAACCTCGGCCTGGCCGAGGCCGAGCTCGCCCTCGGAGGCAAGATGGGGCGGGAGCTGACCCTCAAGCGAGCCCTACGGGACGTCGCCGGGGACTATGACCTGGTCCTGATCGACTGTCCTCCGGCGCTCGGGCTGCTGACCGTCAACGCGCTCGTCGCCGCCGACTACGCGCTGCTCTCGGCCGAGGCCCAGTACTTCGCCATGCAGGGGGTAGAGCAGGCGCTGGAGGTCATCGAGCTCGCGCGTGACAGCTTGAACCCCGATCTGAAGTGGCTCGGCGTCGTGCTCAACATCGCCGACATGCGCACCCGCCATTCGCGCGAGGCGTTCGAGTCGCTGCGCGAACATTTCGACGACAAGCTGATCGACACCACGATCCGCGCCTCGATCGCCTACGCCGAGTCCGCCGAGCGCGCGCTCTCGATCCTCGATTACCGTCCGGATCTCGGCGCCGACTACCTGGCGGTTGCCGACGAACTGCTCAAGCGGCTGGAGCTGGAGGACGCGCGCAAGCCGCTGGGCAAGCTGCTGCGCGACGCCCAGCCGGCGCGCGCCAGCGCCTGAGCTGGGCGCTTTCGATCTTCATCTTTCTCTCATCTCGGCTCGGGATACTCGGCCCGTGACCTCGGACACGGCAGCCGTCAGTCGGTCACCAGCGCTGCGTCCCGAGGTGATCCTCGCGGTGTTGGGACTGCTGACCTTCGCGCTGGTCCCGATCCACATCAACACGATCTACAGCGGGCTTCCGGCCCACCCGTTGTTTCTGCACGTCCCGGTGATCCTCATCCCCGTGGTCGTGGTCGCCGCGCTCTGCCTCGTGGTCAGGCCGCGCTGGTTCGTCGCTCACGGAGTGTGGATCGCCCTGCTCGCGGTCATCGCCCTGGGCGCGCTCAACCTGACGATGGGAGCCGGCAACGCGCTCCGGGCCGACCTCGGTCTCAACGGCGGCTTTGGCCCGGCGGCGCTCGTCGCCCGCCACGCGCACGCCGCGAGCATCCTGCGGATCCTGACGATCCTGTTCACCGCGGTGCTGATCGTCTCGGTAGCGGTGTTTCGTACGGCCGACCGGCGGATCACCGGAATCGGCCTGTTCGACGCCCCCCTGGCCTGGGTCCGCTCCTCGGCGCCCTTGGCGGCCGCGCTGCGCGTGCTCCTGGCGGTGCTCGCTCTGGCCAGCGCCTACTTCGTCTTTCACACCGGCGACCTCGGAGCCAAGGCCGTGTGGCAGGGACGCGTGAGCGGCTCGCACCCGGGGGGTTACGGCGGACCCGGTGGTCCCGGCGGGCCCTCGAGCCTGTTCGGGAATCCCAGCGGCGGCTGAGCGGCCGTCGTCAGAGCTCGCGCACGTCGGCGCCCTGCGACTCAAACGGCGCTCGCATGACCGTCGCCCACCCCTCGCTCTCCCGCGTGAGGCGATCGAGCACGCCGCCGGTCTGCTCGTAGTGGCACCACACCACGACCGCCGGTCCGGCCCCTGAGATCGTGGCCCCCAGGGCGCCGAGTTCGGGGGCCCGATCGACCAGCTCCGCCGAGCGGCGGTAGAGGCGCGCCCGGTAGGGCTGGTGTAGCCGGTCGTGCAACCCGGCCGCGATCAGATCCCAGTCGCCTCCGATCAGGCCGGCCACGAGCAGCGAGGCACAGGCGACATTGAACGCGGCGTCAGCGAGCGGGACTCGATCCGGGAGCACGGCGCGCGCCCTTGAGGTGAGCACCGGCTCGGCGGGCACCACGAGCACCGCCTCCAGTCCCATCGGGGCCTCGAAGCGATGGATGCGCGGCCCATCGCAAACGACGAATCCCCCCTCCAGCACCGCCGCGATGTTGTCGGGATGGCCCTCGAGCCGCACCGCCTCGGTGCGAATGTCCGCGTCGAGCTCGAACAGATGGTCCGCCGCCATCAGCCCGGCGACGGTCGCGGCGGCACTCGAGCCCAGCCCCCCGGTCATCGGGATCTTCGACGAGATCCGGAACTCGAAGCCGTCGGCCGGGTGCAACCGCTCGAAGGCCCGCACGACCAGGTTGTCGCGATCACGGGGGACATCGAGGTCGGTGATCACCGCGAACCTCCCGGTCTCGACGACCTCGAGCTCGAGGTGGAGGGCCAGCGCAGCGGCGAACACGTCGAAGCCCGGCCCGAGGTTGGCCGTGGAGGCCGGGACTCGGAGCAGGCGGCGGCGCCCGAGCGTCATCCGAGAACTGCGCGCTCGATCGCGCTGAGCTCGGG
>JBAPXO010000703.1:0-6500 GCA_049284255.1 Solirubrobacteraceae bacterium
GTACCGGGTCGAGCTCTACCCCGACTACCACGCGGCGCGCCCGCCCGTCCCAGACGCCCTCCAGTGGCAGTTCGAGCAGGCGCCGGACATGTTCGGCGCGTTTGGTTGGACCAGCCACTCCTCCGACACGCTCGAGGCCGACGACCTGCTGGGCTCGCTGGCCGCCGTCGAAGCCGACGCCGGCGGGCGGGCGCTGATCATGACCGGCGACCGCGACATGTATCAGTGTGCGGGCGAGCGGGTCAGCGTCGTCTACCTCAAGCAACGGGCCAGCGGGTTTGAAGAGGTCGACCCCGACGAGGTACGGGCGCGCTATGGGATCGATCCCGCCCAGGTGCCCGACTTCATCGCTCTGCGCGGAGATCCCTCGGACGGGCTGCCGGGAGCGCCGGGGATCGGTGCCAAGACCGCCGCCGCGCTCCTGCAGAGCCACGGATCGCTGGAGGACGTGATCGCGGCGGCCGACCAACAGAAGCCGAAGATCGCCGCCACGCTGCGCGAGTGCGCCGACCAGCTACGCGACTTCCGGAGCATCGCCACCTTGCAGGTGGAGCCCGTGGAGCGCCCGCCCGACCGTGAGACCGACCTGGAGGGCGGCGCGGCGATCGCCCGGCACTATCGGCTCAACCGGCTGGCCGAGCGGCTGGCGGCCGCCGCGTCGCTGTCGGATCTCTGAGGGCTTCAGGAAGTTGTTGGTCTATTACGCCATTAACTTCCTGAACCCACGGCTAGGGCGTGAAGCGAACCGTGATCACGTCGCCGTCGGCGACCACGTAGTCGCGGCCCTCGAGCCGGAGCGTCCCCCGGTCCCGGGCGCCGGCGTAGCCCCCGGCGTCGACCAGGGCGTCCCAGCTGACGACCTCGGCGCGGACGAAGCCGCGCTGGATGTCGGAATGGATCAGCCCGGCGGCGTGCCACACCGACAGCCCGCGGCGCAGATGCCAGGACTGGGCGGGCTTGTCCTCGCCGGCGGTGAAGAAGGCGACGAGCGCCCGCAGCGAGAAGGCGCCGCGCACGACCGTCTCCAAGCCCGACTCGGCCAGGCCTAGGTCATCGCGCATGGCGGCGGCGTCTTCCTCGGTGAGCTCGCCGAGCTCTGACTCCAGGCGTGCCGAGACCGCGACCGCCTGGGCGCCCTGGGCGGCGGCGTACTGCGCGATCGCCGTCGGCACCTCGGCGGAGCCCTCGTCGACGTTGGCCACGAACAGCACCGGCTTGGCGGTCAGCGGGGAAAGCAGGGTCATCGCGTCCGGGGCGTCGGGCGGAGGCGGGACGGTGCGGGCGGCGCGCCCCTCCGACAGGGCGTCGACCACCTGGCGCAGCCATTGAGCTTCGCCGATGGCGTGGCGGTCGCCGCTCTTGGCGGTCTTGGCGACGCGCTCCAGGCGGCGCTCGGCCTGCTCGAGGTCAGCGTAGATGAGCTCGGTCTCGATCGTCTCGATGTCGGCCAGCGGATCGACCCGCCCCTCGGGGTGGACCACGCTCTCGTCGTCGTGGGCGCGCACCACGTGAACGAGGGCATCGGTCTCACGGATGTTGGCCAGGAACTGGTTGCCCAGCCCCTCTCCGCGATGGGCGCCCGCGACAAGCCCGGCGATGTCGTGAAAGGCGATGGTGTCGGGCACTATCTTGGATGCCCGGATGGTCTGCGCGACGGCGGTCAGGCGTGCGTCGGTAACGGGGACGATCGCCACGTTGGGCTCGATCGTCGTGAACGGGTAGTTGGCGGCCTCGGCGGCCACCCCGGTCAACGCCGTGAACAGCGAGGACTTGCCGGCGTTGGGCATGCCGACGATGCCGACCTTCATCGGCATGCGCGGACTCCGGACGGGCGGGAGGCGGGGGCGGGCACGGCGTGAGACTGTACGCGGCCCCCCGCGCCTGCCGTTGCGCGGGAGCTAGGCGGCGGCGGTGCGGACGCCCAAGCGCGCGGGCGTGTCGTCGTCGCAGTCGGCGAAGAAGCCGCCGACCACCTCGAGCAGCTGCTCGATCCCGTCGGCAGCGAACAGGACGGGCTGGTACTTGGTGATGTCGTACTGAAGGACACCCATCTCACGGATGTCGAGCGGCCTGATCTCAGCCCACCGGAACTCCTCGATCTCCCCAAATGACGACAGCAGCCCCGCTCCGTAGGCGCGCAGGTCGCTGTTCTCCCAGAGGACCCCGAACTCGATCGTGAACCAGAAGACCGATGAGAAGAAGTTCCGCCCCTCCGGCGTCTGCAGGCGACGCGCGGCCCGTCCGGCGAGGCGGTTGAGTTCGGCCAGCCGAGGGCTGGCGAGCAGCCCACCGTGTCCGATCACCTCGTGGATGAGGTCAGGCTCAGGCGTGTAGAGGGGGCGGGCATGGTGGCGAACGTATTGGGTGGAGTGAAAGACGCCGTCGGCCAGCGACCCGTAGAACTGATCGAACGGAACCAGTCCGGCGGCGGGGTGGTACCGGAAGCCGGTGAGGGGCTCGAGGCGGTCCCCGACCTCGTCGAGTTGAGGGATCTCGTCTGCCGGGAGCGCCAGCAAGCTCATCGCCTGGCGATACTCCGCGCACGCCAGGCGTTCGTGCTTGACCGTCAGCTCCCGGCAGACTTGGCGCCAGACCTCCCTTTCCGCCTCCGTGTAATCGACATGGGGGATCGGCATCCCGGGCGTCCACCGCAACGCTCGGGCGGCGATTCCGTTGCGCCGCTCGCGGTATCGCGGGTCCCCGAAGCCCGGGTGGTCCTGGTCGAGGTGGACGGTCACCTCCCCCTCGGCGTTCGTGGTCACCGGCGCGTAGAGCTGGGCCTCCTCAAACACGAGTTGCCACCGCGTCGGGATCACGCTCGTCGGCGCGCGCCCAGGACAGGGCATAGGCCCCGTCATCGATCTCCTGGCAGACCCCGGTCATCCGTAGCGGACGGAAGGTGTCGCACATCACGGCGAGCTCGGTCGTGAACCGCTGGCCGATGGATCGCTGCGCCAGACCCGGCGCCGGGCCGTGGGGGAGGCCCGAGGGGTGGAGGGTCACCGAGCCGACGTCGATGCCCCGCCGCGACCCAAAGTCGCCGGAGACGTAATAGATCATTTCCTCGGACTGCAGGTTGGAATGGTTGTAGGGAATCGGGATCGCGTCGGGCTCCCAGTCCAGCGGCCGGGGGCAGAACGAGCAGATGACGAAGTTGGGGCCCTGGAAGGTCTGGTGGACCGGAGGCGGCATGTGCACGCGTCCGACGACCGGCTCGAAGTCGTCGATGTTGAAGGTGTAGGGGTAGACGAAGCCATCCCAGCCGACGACGTCGAGCGGGTGGTAGTCAAGGCCGTAGCGCTGGTGGCCGCCGCGCACTCGGACCACCAGTTCGTGATCGCCGTGATCGCGGTGGGTGACCAGCTCGAGCGGGGGATGAAAATCGCGGTGCGAGTACGGGGCGTGCTCGAGGAGCTGTCCGTAGCGGTTGCGGTACCGGTTCGGGGTCTCGATTTCCCCGGGGGTGTGAAAGGTCAGCCATAGCTGCTCGTCATAGGGGCGGAAGCGATAGGTGGTCCCGCGCGGGATGACGACGTAGTCGTGCTCGCGATAGGGCAGCACTCCGAAGGTGGTCTCGATCTCCCCAGAGCCGCGGTGCACGAAGATCACCTCGTCGCCCTCGCCGTTGCGGTAGAAGAACCCCTGGTCCTCGCGCGGCCGGCAGACCCCGATCTCGACGTCGTCGTTGTACATGAGCACGCGGCGGCCGAACACCGGGTCCCCGCCCGCCGGGACCCGCGTCGAGTCCAGCAGGTGGTGAGCGTGGGCGGCCGGTACCCATTCCTCGCGCTCGATCGCCGTGAACGACCCCAGTTCGCTCACCCGGCAGGGCGTCTGCAGGTGATACAGGATCGATTCGTTCCCGGAGAACCCCTCGAAGCCCATCACCTCCTCGGTCAAGAGCGTCTCGCCCTCGCGCAGCGCGGTGTGGCGCTTGGCGGGGATGCGCCCGCGCCGCTCATAGCGCATCTCTAGAGATTCCCCCGGCGGTCCTGCTCGCGCTCGAGCGCCTCGAACAGGGCCTTGAAATTGCCCTCACCGAAGCCGCGCGCTCCGTGGCGCTCGATCAGCTCGAAGAACACGGTGGGGCGGTCGCCCACGGCCTTGGAGAAGATCTGCAGGAGGTAGCCCTCGTCGTCGCGGTCGACGAGGATGCCGAGCCGCCGCAGATCGGCGACGTCCTCGGAGATCTCGCCGATCCGCTCCGGGACATCGGCGTAGTAGGACTCGGGGATCGGCAGGAACTCGACCCCGCGGGCGTTGAGCTCGGCAACCGCGGAGACGATGTCGGTCGTCGACACCGCGATGTGCTGCACCCCGGCGCCGCGATAGAAGTCGAGGTACTCCTCGATCTGGGATTTACGCTTGCCCTGGGCGGGCTCATTGATCGGGAACTTGATCCGGCCCGAGCCGTCGGTCACGACCTTGGACATGAGCGCCGAATACTCGGTCGAGATCGCCTCGTCGGAGAAGTGGATCAGCTCGGTCATGCCGAACACGCGCTCGTAGTAGTGCACCCACTCCTCCATGTGCCCGAGCTCGACGTTGCCGACGACGTGATCGATCCCGACCAGCAGCCCATCCAGGCCGGCCGGCGCCGGCTCGCGGGCCGCGAAGCCGGGCAGAAACGGGCCGTCGTACTCGCCGCGCTCCACGAACACGTGCCGGGTCTCGCCGTAGGTCTGCACCGAAGCGAGAATCACATGGCCGTGGTCGTCTGAGAGCTCGTAGGGCGTCTCGAGGCCGCGCGCCCCATGCCCGACGGCGTACTCGTAGGCCGCGGTCGCGTTGGGGACGCTGAGTGCGATCGAGTGCACTCCGTCGCCGTGGCGCTTGTGGTGCTCGCCGATCTCGTCGTCGCCGGTCAGCGAGCCCGTGATAACGAGCCTGATGCGGCCCTGCTGAAGGACGTGGGAGACGCGGTCTCGCGTCCCGGTCTCGAGTCCGCGGTAGGCGGTCTCGGTGAAGCCCCAGGCGTGCGTGTAGTAGTAGGCGGCCTGGGCGGCGTTGCCGACGAACAGCTCCAGGTGATCGATGCCGTGGACGGGCATCTCGTCGACGCTGGGGCGAGTGGGAAGAGGCGAGGTGGTAGTCACCTGCGCAATGATCCGGGGCTGAGAGCCCCATCTCAAGGTCGGTACGTTGCGTGATATAGGCTATACACCCGCCTATGGACGATGTAGACAGAACAATCGTTGCGTTACTCCGGGAGAACGCCCGGCGTTCCTTTCAGGACATCGGCCAGCACGTCCACCTGTCAGCGCCCGCGGTCAAGCGGCGGGTCGACCGGCTGCAGGGCGACGGCGTCCTGCTCGGGTATACGGCCGTCGTTGACCCCGCGGCATTCGGGTGGACTGCCGAGGCGTTCGTCGACCTCTACTGCGAGGGCAACATGTCGGCGGCCGCGATCAAGCGCGCCGTGGCACGGGAAGGGGGTGTCGTCTCCGCCCACACGGTCGCCGGGGAGGCGAGCGCTCTGCTGCACGTGATGGCCCAGGACACCAAGGACCTCGAATCGGCGCTCGAGCGCATCCGGGCCACCACGGGCGTGACCCGGACGGTCACCGAGGTCGTCCTCTCGACCCTGTTCACACGATGAGGCGGCCGTTCCCGGACGCGCGGCCGCCGTCGATCCGCGACTTCATGGCCTTCGAGGAGCACATCCGCAACGCCCGGGCCACGCGCGGACAGCAGGTGCCCGAAGCCTGGTACCGGATCCCGGTCTTCTACTTCTCCAATCCCAGCGCGATCTACCGTGACGGCCAGGACGTGCCCAAGCCCGCCGACACCTCGCAGCTTGATTACGAGCTCGAGATCGCCTGCGTGATCGGCGAGAACGGCCGTCCTGAGGGGTTCACGATCATGAACGACTTCTCCGCGCGTGACCTGCAGGGGCTGGAGATGCAGGTCGGTCTGGGACCCGCCAAGGGCAAGGACTTCGCCACCGCCCTGGGCCCCGAGCTCGTGCCCCCCGACGAGCTGCCCTCAGACCTCGACCTGCGCGCAATTGCGCGCGTCAACGGCGAGGTCCGCACCGACACCCGAACCGGGGCGATGCACTGGTCATGGGACGATCTGCTCGCCGCGGCATCGCGCAACACCCCCGGTCTGATGCCCGGCGACATCGTCGGCTCAGGCACCGTGGGTGGGGGATGCATCCTTGAGCACGACGACGGGCGCTGGCTGGTGCCCGGCGACGAGGTCGAGCTCGAGGTAGAGGGGCTCGGGGTCCTGCGCAACCGGATCGTGTAGCGCGCCCTCCAATCGCGCGGCCACGGGACCGCTGCTGTCGGTCAGGTCCCGAAGCCGACCCGGTGACCTTCGGTGTCGACGAGGACGTAGACGATCTTGGAAGTGTCCAGGGCGATCGTTCCGTCCTCGGCGGTAAGGTCGTGCCATCCGCCCGAGTCCAGCGCCTGGCGCAGGCTGGTCAGCTCGGTAGGGGCGACCCGCGCGCTCAGCACAGGACCTCCGAGGAAGCCGATGTTGATCTTCTGGGG
>JBAPXO010000704.1:0-2696 GCA_049284255.1 Solirubrobacteraceae bacterium
GGCGTACATGAGGTGCAGGATCGCGTGCTCGATCCCGCCGATGTAATGGTCGACGGGCATCCAGCTCGCCAGCACCTGCCGGTCCCAGGGCTGGCGGTCGTTACGAGCGTCGCAGTAGCGCAGGAAGTACCAGCTTGAGTCCACGAACGTGTCCATCGTGTCGGTCTCGCGCCGAGCCTCGCCCTTGCACTTGGGGCACTTGGTGTTGACCCAGTCCTCGGCCGCGGCCAACGGCGAGCGCCCGCGCGGCTGGTAGTCCTCGACGTCGGGGAGCTCCACCGGCAGGTCCTCCAACGGGACCGGCACCATTCCGCAGTCCGGGCAGTAGACGATCGGGATCGGGCACCCCCAGTAGCGCTGGCGGGAGAGCAGCCAGTCGCGCAGGCGGAAGTTGACCGAGGCGTGGCCCACGCCTTCACGGTCCAGCCAGGCAACGATCGCGTCCCGGCCGGCCACCGCGTCCATCCCGGAGAATTCTCCCGAGTTGATCAGCTGCTCATCGTCGGTGTGGGCGGTGAACGCCTGCGAGCTGATGTCGGGGTCTGGTTCGCCCGCGGGCGAGACCACGGAGACGATCGGGAGGTCGAAGGCGACGGCGAAGTCGTAGTCACGTTGATCGTGGGCGGGCACCCCCATCACGGCCCCGGTGCCGTACTCCATGAGGACGTAGTCGGCGACGTACATCGGGAGCTGCTCGCCGTTTACCGGATTGGTGACGGTGCGTCCCAGCGGCACCCCGGTCTTGGGCTTCTCGGTGTCGCCCCGCATCTCGTTTGACTCGGTCAGCGCCCGGTTGACGTATTCGTGAACGCGCGCCTCGTGCTCGGTGCCCGCGACGAGCTTGAGCACGTCGGGATGCTCGGGGGCCATCACGAAGAAGGTCGCGCCGAACAGCGTGTCGGGACGCGTGGTGAATACCGCGTAGTCGATCCCGAGCTCGTCGCAGCGGAACGTCACCTCGGCGCCCTCGCTGCGCCCGATCCAGTTGCGCTGCTGGGCCTTGACGTGCTCGGGCCACCGGATGTCGTCGAGATCGTCCAGGAGCCGGTCGGCATAGTCGGTGATCCGGAAGAACCACTGCTCGAGCTGGCGGACCTCGACCTGGTGCCCGCAGCGCTCGCAGCGGCCGTCGATCACCTGCTCGTTCGCGAGCACGGTCTGGTCGTGGGGGCACCAATTGACGGCCGCCTCCTTGCGGTAGGCCAGGCCGCGCTCCAGCAGCGCCAGGAAGATCCACTGCGTCCAGCGGTAGTAGCTGGGCTGGTGGGTGCCGAGCTCGCGTGACCAGTCGATCGAGATGCCCCAGCGATGAAACCAGTGGCGGTAGGCGGCGATCGACTTGTCGGTGGCCTCGCGCGGGTGCACGCCAGTCTTGATCGCGTTGTTCTCGGCCGGCAGCCCAAAGGCGTCGTAGCCCATCGGATGCAGTACGCGCCGTCCGGTACGACGATGAAAGTGAGCGATGGCGTCGCCCAGCGCGTAGTTCTTCAGGTGACCGACGTGGGGCTCGCCGCTGGGGTAGGGCAGCATCTCCAGGATGTAGGACTTCTCGCCCTCTTCGGCGCCGGATGCCGGTTCGTTGGCCACCTCCCAGGTGGCCTCGCGCTCCCAGAGCTGCTGCCACTTGAGCTCGATCTCGGTGGGGTCATAGCGATGTTCTGGCATTTCTGTGGGCGGAGGTTACTTAGGCTCTTAGCGGCGGCCGGCTGCCCGCGGCGGCTGCCGCCGTACTCACGGCCGAGTGGGCGTCTTTTGGAGGCGCTGCCACCGGTTGCTTGCGGACGGGTTCTTGCGCTTGGCCCCGGCTTGGCGTTTACGATGGCGCGGTGCCAAACGAACGCGAGACTCCAGCCCGCACACGGCCGCCGCGCCGGAGTTCGGCCGCCGACCGGGTCGGATCAATCCTCTCTGCCGCTGAGGAAGCGGCCGAAAAGGTCCGCACCGAAACCGAGGCCCGGGCGCGCGAACGCATCGCCGAGGCCCAGCGGGCCGCCGATAACCGCATTTTGGCCGCCGAGGAAGAGGCCGCCGAGATCCTGGAGACGGCTCGCCGGGAGGCCGAGCGGATCCGCCGTGACGCCCACCAGCGTGACGAGGAGGCCAAGACGACGGCGACCAACGAAGCCCTGATCATCGTCGCCAACGCCCAGCAGGACGCCGACAAGACGCTGGCCAGCGCTGACCAGACGCTGTCCGGCGCTCGAAAGACGGCCGACCAAACGCTCGCCGACGCCCGCGAGGAGGCCGTCCGCAACCAGGAGGAGTTCGAACGCGAGTCCCGGGAGATCCTCTCCGAGGCTCGCGACACCGCTCGCGAGGTCCGCAGCGAAGGGCTCGAGCTCGTCGCCAACCTGCGCCAGATGGGCGACTCGCTGCGCGTCAACGCCGAGCGCATCCTGCGCGACGTTCAGGGCGTGCACTCCCAGATGGTGTCGCGCATCGAGCACGCCTCGGGCGCCGGGCGCGTCAGTTCGTCGGCGCGCCGGCCGCGGGCGACGGGGGCCGACCTGGCGCGTGGGGCGTTTGAGCCGCAGGCCGACGGTGACGTTGCGGACGTGCCGGAGTTCATCCCGCGCAGGTGAATCCGGGCGGGTTTCCGTCCGAACTGGGTGCGAACATACGTTCGTGCTTTCCACGAACGACAAAGGAAACCTCGCGGAACTAGAAATCGCCGCAGCGGCTGCCCGATGTGGCGC
>JBAPXO010000705.1:0-1977 GCA_049284255.1 Solirubrobacteraceae bacterium
GCGTGGGAGGAGCGAGCCCGCGCCGATATGCACCGGCTGAAGAGCGAAGACCTCTCCAGCGAAGCGGACACATGGGAGTACGACGCCGACGGCAACATCCGGATTGTCGGCACCAACCTTACGGTTCAGGCTAGGACTCCGGATCGCCCATGATCCGTGGAGCGGTCTACCCCATCGACCTTGGCGACACGAAACGAGGACACGACCAGCGGGGGCGCCGCCTTGGGATTGTCATCAGCATCGAACAGGACGCCTGGTCGACGGTGACCGTCCTGCCGACCTCGACCAGTGCTCAAGCGTCCGTGTTCCGGCCGGAAATAGTCATAGCGGGACGGGAGGCCAAGGTCCTGATCGATCAGATCCGGACGATTGATACCTCGTACGTAGTTGGCGACCTCGTCGACTACCTGTCGCGCGATGACATGGCGCAAGTCGAGCACAGCCTGTCGCGTTACTTCGGCCTTCTCCGCTGAGCATCTATTTGTCTCGTCATCCGCGGTGGCCAAGGAATACGGTTCCGTGTGTGACCGATTCTTCTGCTGACTCTCCGGTTCTCTCGGCTGCGGAGACTGGGGTGGCTGAATCGCTGCTCGCCAGCCGCTGGGCCACGGGCGTGGTGGTGCGCGATGCCGAGACGATCTGGGATCGGAGCCACATCGTGCGGCTGCGCCTGGCGGATGACGACCGCACCGCCGTGCTCAAGCGGCCAAGGGGGGACAACTCCGGCGATCGGACCAGGGGCTTCGACGCCGAACTGGCGGCGCTGGAGTTCCTCAGCCCGATGGAAACCGCGGTCGCGCCGCGACTGCTCGGTGCCGATGCCGCAGCGGGGATCTTGCTCATGGAGGATCTCGGCCCGGGCTCGTCGCTGGCCGATTCGCTGCTGGCAGGCGACCGCGGTCGCGCCGAGGCTGATCTGATCGGCTACGCCCGGGCGCTCGCGGCGATGCATGCGTGGAGCGTCGGCCGGTCCGGTGAGTACGCCGAGCTTCGGGCGCGCCTCGCGGGCTCGGCCGACGTAGAGATCGCGCCCGACTGGATGGCCGCCATCACCAGGAGCAAGGGCCCGTTCCTGGCGATGGCGGGCCAATTGGGCCTGGCCACCGACGGGGTGGATCAGGAAATCGACTCGCTCGCCGCCCTCATGGCCGGAGCCGGCTATGTCGGCCTCGTGCACGGCGACCTCTGTCCCGACAACACGCATATCGCCGACGGCAGCTGCCGGATCATCGACTTTGAGACCTCCGGGTGGGGGCCCATTGCGCTTGACGTCGCCTACTTGCTGGCTCCGTTCCCGAGTTGCTGGTGCTTCGCCAGCCTGCCCGCGGAGGCGGCCGGTCCGGCCCTCCTCGCCTACCGCGATCAGGTGACGAACGCGGGGGTGGACCTCGGCCCCGACTGGGAGGTGGCCCTGACGGCCGCCCTCGCCGGCTGGGTGGTCGCCCGGGTGCGAATCGGCCGGGCTCTGGAGGAGGACAGCAACTGGGGGACGACCACGATGCGGCCGCGCCTGCTGACCTGGCTGCACAGCTTCATCGAGGCGGCATCGAGAACCGACGCGCTGCCACGGCTGCGCTCGCTCGCCGAGGCGATCCGCGAGCTGCTCCTCCTGCGCTGGCCGGACGCGGTGGTCCCCGATTACCCAGCGCTTGCCCGGCCCGGCGCTCCGCTTGCGCGGGTTCCCCGCGACCCGAACTCGGACTAGCGGCGGCTGCGCGTCAGACGGTGATCGTGTCCCCGACCGGCACGATCGTCAGCGATACGTCGGTCAGCATCTTCGGGCTGATGAACATGGCCATCGCCTGCTGGCCGATCTCGCTGAGCATCATCTCGTGGATCTGCACGGCTGCCTCCGGGCTGACCGCCCGCACGAAGTCGACTGCCTCGCCGAACTTGGTCCACGGACCGCTCGTCGGCACGAGCAGCGTCCTCACCGGGGCGGGCGGCACGTAGTAGGAGTCGCCCGGATGATAGACC
>JBAPXO010000706.1:0-1600 GCA_049284255.1 Solirubrobacteraceae bacterium
GTACAGCCCCACCTCCTGCCCCAAGACGCGCTGGACATCCCCGAAGGGGATCAGGGCGAGCGAGCCCACGGCGGTGAGGATCGCGATCATGGGCGCGATCCGGAACAGGTAGCCGACTGACGTCGTCGGGCGGAACGCTTCCTTGCGAGCGAACTTAACGATCTCGGCCAGGGGCTGCATGAGCCCGAAGGGCCCGACGCGGTTGGGTCCGTAGCGGCCCTGGAAGCGTCCCAGGAGCTTGCGCTCATAGATGATCAGAATCGGCAGGACGGCGAAGATCACTCCGAAGATGCACAGTGACTTGACGATCTGCACCCACCAAGGCTCGAAGTAGGTGACCAACCCGTAGGGAGTCATGCCTTGTGGACCTCGATCAGTGGCTCGGTCAGTGCGTTGGCCGAGTCGGTGGCGATCCCCTCGGCCAGGAAGGCGCTGCCCGCGGGTACTCCGGTACGGATCGCCGCTGTCACCTGCAGACGGGTTCCGTTGGCGGCAACCTGCACCCCGTCACCGTCGCCGATGCCCAAGCGCTGTGCATCCTCAGGGGATAGCTCGACCGCCTGCTCGGGAACCAGGAACTTGAGTGCCGGGGAGATTTCGCACTCGGGAGCGGCCCACACCGGCCGGTAGGTCCCGAGGCGAAACACGGCGTCGCCGTCGGGGTGAGGGCTTGGGGCAGGGGTGGTCACGGGAACCGGCGCCGGGGGCAGACCCAGCGGCTCCTTGTGGCTGGCGTCAAAGGCGGCGACCTGAGCGCGCTCGGGCCAGCGGATGCCGTGACCGGCGATCGCGTCGAGCGTCAGGCCGGCGTAGACGGGAACATCGGCGACGAGCTGTTCGAAAGCGTCGGCGCTGCGCTCTACGCCGAGATCTGTGCCGACGAGCCGGGCAACCTCGGCCAGCACCCACCAACCGGGGCGGACCTCGCCAGGATGGGCGACGGCGATCCGCAGGCGCTGCAGACGCCCGTCGGGGTGCACGACCGTGCCCTCCTTCTCGGCGTGCGACTCGGCCGGGAAGATCACGTTGGCGTGCTCGCGCAGGCCCTCGGTGAGCACGTTGGCATGGGCCACGACGAGCGCCGCCGAGTGCATGGCGTCCTCCCAAAGCGCCCGGTCGGGCTGGTCACGAACCGGGTCGGTCTGGAAGAGATGCAGCGCGGTCAGTTCCCCGGCGGCGAGCGCCTCGCCGATGTCGGCCGCGCCGCGGCCGGCCTGGTCGAGCAGCTCGTAACCCGGGCCGGCATCGGGAACCGCTCCGGCCTCACGCAGTCCGCGCCCGTTGGCGCCGGTGGGGATCTGGAGCAGGCCGGCGCCGAGCCGGTCCAGGCCGAGTCGCTGGGCGATGCGCAGGAGGCGAGCCGCGGCGCTCGCGCCGATCCGCTCACCCCACACGATCACGATGTCCTCGCCGCCGTCGCGCAGTAGCCCGGCCAGGGCCTCGGTGGTCTCCGAAGCCTGTCCGCCACCGAGGAGCGCGCGGTCAAGCTCAGCCAGGAAGGCGTCGTCGTCATCGGGGGCGTAACGGACGACCGCGGTGGCGTTGGCGTCGAGTGCGCTCGGGCGAGCCGTTGCGACCCCCAGCTTGACGGCATTGCGAC
>JBAPXO010000707.1:0-1812 GCA_049284255.1 Solirubrobacteraceae bacterium
CCCTGACCGAGAGCGCACCCGTCCTGGCGCAGACGTTCGCGGCCGGCACGCGCAACCTTCCCGGGACCGCAGCGCTTGACCGGCGTACCGTCGCGCTCTCGCGCAAGCTCGAGACCTACGGCGAGAACCCCAACGTTCAGGGTGGTCTCGATCGCCTGTCGCTGACCGCGCAGAGCCTGCGCTCGCCGCTGGCGTTCCTGACGCCGGTGCAGTCGTCGTGCAACTACGTGACCCTGTTCCTGCGCAACATCTCGAGCGTGCTGGCTGACCGTGTCAGCCAGGGCGGGCTGCTGCGCTTCGTGCAGGTGGCGATCACCGATGGTCCCGGCTATGAGTCGGGACCATCCCAGCGTCCATACACCGGGCCGTCGGGCTCAGCGTTCGGACCGCTGCACGTCAACCCCTACCCGAATACAGATTCTCCCGGCCAGACGCCGGAGTGCGCGGCCGGCAACGAGCATTATTCGGGCAAGCACGCCGTGCTCGGCAACCCTCCCGGCAACCTCGGGCTCAACACCGAGCAGACCAAGCGGAGCGGCGGATGAGGCGCCACCGCTCACGCGTTTCGAAGTTCGCCGCCGGACTGATCGGAATCGTCCTGGTCGGCGCCGTGTGCTGGCTGGTGTTCGGCGGGTCGGTTCCGTTTGGCTCCTCGCCATACAAGCTCAAGGCCGTGTTCACGACCGAGACCGAGCTGCATCTGGGCTCTCCGGTGCGAATCGCCGGGGTCAACGTCGGCAAGGTCCTTTCGGTCTCGCACGTGTCGGGCTCGAGCGCGGCGGCAGTGGTCACGATGACGATCGCTCGTGGTGGCCTCCCGATCCATGCCGACGCCACCCTCAATGTCCGTCCGCGGCTGTTCTTGGAGGGCAACTACTACGTCGATCTCGCCCCCGGGACTCCCGGCGCTCCGGTCTTGTCTACCGGGTCCACGTTGCCGGCGCCCAACACCAGCGGGCCGGTTCAGCTCGACCGCGTGCTCTCGGCGCTGCGCTCCAACACTCGTGCCGACCTGCAGACGCTGCTGCAGGGCTACGGCGCCTCACTCAACGTCGCGCCGACGGCCGCGGAGGATGCCACCCAGGACCCCAGCCAGCGCGGGCTCACCGCCGGGCAGTCGCTGAACGAGTCGCTCAAGTACGCCGCCGGCGCCTTCAAGGCCTCGACGATCGTCAACGCCGCCCTGCTCGGACAGCAGCCCCAAGATCTGTCAGGAGTGGTCTCGGGAACCTCGCACGTGCTCGGGGCGCTGAGCTCGCAGTCCGGCCATCTCGCGCACCTCGTGACCGCCTTCAACTCGACGATGGGCGCGCTGTCGGCTCGCCAGCAGGACCTGAGCGACACGATCGCCGCGCTGCCGCCGTGGCTGCGCGCCACCGACGCGGCTCTGGGCCCGATCCAGTCGTCGTTTGCCCCCACGATCGCCTTCGCGCGGGAACTCACCCCGAGCGTCAAGCAGCTCGGACCGACGATCGCGGTCGGCCTGCCGTGGCTCGCCCAGGCGACGGCGTTGTCCTCCCCGCAGGAGCTCGGGGGCCTGCTCCCATCCCTGACCACCGCGGTCCAGAACACCGCGGCGAGCCTCTCGGCGACGAAGTCGCTGCTCAACCGGTCTGGCGCGCTAGCCCGTTGCTTTACCCACACGGTGATCCCCACCGGCAACCAGCGCATCCAGGACCCCCCGCTGACCACCGGGCTGCAGGTCTACCAGGAGCTGTTCCAGTCCGCGGTCGGGATCGCCGGAGCGGCCCAGAACTTCGACGGCAACGGACGCTATATACGCTCGACCACCGGCGGGGGCTCAGACCGTGA
>JBAPXO010000708.1:0-4874 GCA_049284255.1 Solirubrobacteraceae bacterium
TGATGGTCAACGCGATGTTCGACGGCATGAACCTGGTCGCCAAGGAGGGTCCGATGGTCAACGAGCGCGCCGGGGTCTCGCTGCTTTCGGAGAACACCGGCGCCCACGAGGAGCTCGGCGAGTACGCCCTTTCGGTCAACCCGTTCGATATCCAGGAGCTAGCCGACTCGATGCACGCCGCGCTGACGATGCCCGTCGACGAGCGCAAGCGGCGTCACGAGGGGCTGATCTCGATCGTGACCGCGCGCGACCCCGGTGACTGGATCGACGATCAGCTCGAGGACATCCGGGCCAAGGGGCGGACGCTCGAGGCCGGCGTGGGCTCAGACGATCAGGGCGTTGGTCCTTAAATCTCACCCGCTATAGTCGGCCGCCGCCCGACCTTCGGCTGTGTGCGGGCGGTTTCCAGATGCCAAGTCCACCGCGCCTATACGACCTGATGCTGGTGCTGTCCGCCACCGCGGACGAGGACCGCCGTGCCAAGATCGTCTCCGATGTCGAGGCCCAGATCACCTCGGGCGGCGGCGAGCTGTCGCGCAAAGATGACTGGCACACCCGGGCACTGGCCTATGAGATCCGCCATCAGACCGAGGGCGAGTACCACCTGATGCAGTTCACCGGCGAGCCGGCGCTGCTCGACGCCCTTTCGCACAACCTGCGGATCGACGACGCGGTGCTGCGCTTTCGGGTCATCAAGGTCCTGCCGGGAACCCCCCCGGCTCCCGAGTCGGCTCCGCCCGTCGTGGCCCCCGCTGCGGCCTCCGGGCCTGCCGGCATCGACTCCTAGCCGCTCCCCGCGTCACGCGGTCACGAGAGCGTCACGCCAGTCACGCGGCGTGCCGAAAGCCAAAGCTTTCCGCCCATTTTCCGCCGAGTCCCAAGGTTGCCGTCTGGCGCATCCATAGACTCGATTGCGAGCTTTACAACGATCTCGAGAGGAGCTTCGAGAAATGGCAGGCAGCAACATCAACCGCGTGATCATCACCGGCAACCTTACGCGCGATCCCGAGCTCAGCTCATTGCCGAGCGGGACCCCGGTGTGCTCGCTGCGTGTGGCCTGCAACGGCCGGCGCAAGAACAATCAGTCTGGCCAGTGGGAGGATCAGCCCAACTACTTCGACGTCACCGTATGGGGCGCCCAGGGCGAAAACTGCCACCGCTTCCTGAGCAAGGGGCGTCCCGTCGCGATCGACGGTCGGCTGCGCTGGCGCGAGTGGACCAGCAAGGAAGGCGACAAGCGCCAGGGCGTGGACATCATTGCCGAGTCGGTGCAGGTCCTCGGAGGGCGTGAGGACGGCGGCAACGGCAACGGGTTCTCGAGCAGCGCTCGCACGACCGAGAGCGACGTGCCGATCGACACGGGCGATTTCCAGAGCACCCCGGTGGGGGCGGGCGCCGACGACGACATTCCGTTCTGACAGCAGTGGCCGTCTCCGTAGGTGCGGCGACGGCCACCAGCCCTTCGGGGGATGGTGATCCTAGGGCCTAGCCCACCCCGGTGCCGGGCGCGAGGCTGCAGCGCAAAAACCACGCTAACCTGAGCGCCGATGGCAAAGCAACGCAGACGACCGGTGCGCCGGCGCGACCGCAAGGGCGGCCCGACTTCGACCCGTCGCAAGTCGTGTCCGTACTGCCGGGACAAGATTGAGCAGGTGGACTGGAAGGACGTGTCCATGCTGCGCCGGTTCATCTCCGATCGCGGCAAGATCCGCTCGCGGCGGATCACCGGTGCCTGCCGTCGCCACCAGAGCCAGGTCGCCCGGGCCGTCAAGCGTGCCCGTGAACTGGCCCTGCTGCCTTACGTCGCCGAGGGCGGCGGCGATCACCGCAGTGGTCGTGGGGATCGCGGCGACCGCGGCGACCGCGACCGGTAGAGGCTGAGGGCTGGCGATGCCGCAGGCCATCCTGCTTCAGGACGTGGACGCACTGGGCGAGCGCGGAACCGTGGTCGATGTTTCGGCCGGCTACCTGCGCAACTACCTGGTGCCCCGCAAGCTCGCCGAGCCCGCCACCGACACCTCGATCCAGCAGGCCCGGCGCCGTCAGGAGGAGGCCGAGCGTGCGCTGCGCGAGGCCCAGGAGCGCTCCAAGGAGAGCGCCTCCGTGCTCGGGCGGACCGTGCTCACGATTCCGCAGCAGGCCGGCGAGGACGGGCGGCTGTTCGGTTCGGTCACCCCTCAGGACATCGCCGACGCGATTCGCGATGCCCGCGGAATCAAGGTCGACCGGCGCAAGATTCACCTTGAGGAGCCGATCCGCAACGTCGGCACTTACATGGTCGTGGTCGAGGTGGCAGATGACGTCACGGCGGCAGTCAAGACCATGGTGGTTGCGGCCTAGCACCCTTTGTGGTCGCGGGCGGGTGGGGTGCGTCTCCCTGCTCGGGCCGCCTCTTGTGCGATGCCGAGCGTGGGTATCGACCCGCGCGAGCCGAGCTAGGAGACGCTCCCCACCCGCTCCGCCGGGCTGCAGGCACCAGCGCCGCTTTGGGGCGCCGGGGCGCGCGCGATCACCTGGCCTTGCTGCCTGGCTCCTGCCCCCCTTTTCCGTCGTCGGTCCGGGCCTACTTGCGCACCTCAATCCGGGGCGCCCGGGCCGGCGAGCTCGTCGCGATCAGCCAGGGAGGGAGCCGCGCGGTGAACGGCGACTCCGCCGATGACCAGAGCCACGCCCGCCACCTCTGCCGGCGAGGGGATCTGGCTCAGGACGACGACGCCGATGATCGTCGCGATGGCCGGGAGCAGCGCCACCATCAGGGCATAGGTGGCGCGGGGAAGCCGCACCATCGCCAGTTGATCGGTGACGTAGGGGATCACCGAGGACGAAACGCCCACGCCGACCCCCGCGACCAGGAGGAGCGGATCGGTGAACGCTGGAGCAGCCTGCCAGCCGCCGAGAGGCGTGATCACCACGGCCGCGATCAGCATCGCCGCACCCAGGCCATCGATCCCGCTCAGCTGGGGCCGCTTCGCGACCCGGTCGGCGAGGACGATGTACACGGCGAACAGCAACGCGTTGGCGAAGGCAAACGCGAAGCCGAGTGCCGCGCCAGCCAGCCGCACGTCGGTGAGCAGGTAGACGCCGGCCACGGCCAACGCCAGCGCTCCCAGGTTGCGCATCGACCGCGCTCCCAGCGCGGCCAGGGCGATCACGGGGAGGAACTCGATCGCGGCCACCGTCCCCAGCGGCAGGCGGTTGATCGCCGAGTAAAAGCAGGCGTTCATGATCGCCAGCACGACACCCCAGCTGACCAGCAGCCTTCGCCCCTCGCGATCGAGCGACCCGAAGGCGTGCCATGGCCGCCGCCACGCGGCGAAGATGACGGCCGCTGAGGCGATCCGCAGCCACGCCACGCCGAGCACCGGGACGCGCGCGAACAGGAGCACGGCAAAGGATGGCCCGAGGTAGTGAAAGACGGCGCTGACCACGAAGTAGACATGCGGCGGCGGCTCCGCGGCGACGTGGCGAAGGCCGTGGAACCGCGCAAGCCGAGGGGGCAGCGGCGCAGCCGACACCGGGGAGCCTTCGTGATCGGACATCACCTAAGGGTCGCCGCCGAGATGCCACATGGGAATGGCCGATCGAAGGTATGATCGCGACCATGCCTTCAAAGCAAAGGCGTAACGGCGATAACGCCAATGGTGACGCATTGGACGACACGGACCTGCGCTTGCTCTCCGAGCTCCAAGACAACGCCCGGCTGAGCCTCGCCGAGTTGGGGCGCCGGGTGGGTCTCTCCTCACCGGCGGTCGCCGAGCGCGTAGCCCGGCTGGAACAGGATGGCGTCATCCTGGGCTACCACGCCCAGCTCAACCCGCGCGCGCTCGGGCGGAGCCTGAGTGCCGTGATCCGCGTTCGTCCGATGCCGCGCCAACTTCACCAGGTCGGCGACCTCGCCAAACGCACCCCTGAGATCGTCGATTGCCGCCGCATCACCGGGGACGACTGCTACATCATGACCGCCCACCTGCGCTCGGTCGAGCACCTGGAGGAGGTCATCGACCGCTTCGCCGCCCACGGGCAGACGACGACCTCGATCGTGCAGTCGGCGGCGGTGGACTCCCGGGGGCTGGCGCTCGGTCAGGACTCCGTCGGCTGAGTCTCGGTGGGGGCCGAGCCGGTTTCCGACGCGACGGCGGTGCGCTGTTCGACGTCGAGGATCTGCATGAGCGGAGTCGCGGCCGCGCGCGCCCGGTCCACGGCCTGATTCAGGCGGTCGCTCAGCGCCTTCGGGGACTCGGTGCTCTTCGCAGTCGCAGCGAAAGCATGGGCCATCTCGCCGCCGAGGCGCTGCGCCTCCTCCAGGAAAGCCCGTGACGTGCGCGCGTCGATCAGGACGGGGGCGGCGATCAGCAGCATCGTCATGTACGTACGCAGCTCGTCGGAGGCGGCATCCCGGTCACCGTCGCCGGTGAGCATCGAGGAGACCGACCTGACCGTTCGCACCGCCTGGCTCGTGACGATCGCCGCCTGGGCCGCGATCGCCTGCGATCGGTCCCGGAGCCGGCGCCGGTCCACCACCCGGTCGACGATCAGGACGGTGAGCAGGAGGACGAGCACGCCCCCGACGACGGTGGTCGTGAACGGGTGCTCGGTCAGCCACCGGCGAAATCCCGAGTCGACGAGATCCAGGATCACAAGCGCCACGGTGAGGACCGTGACCGACGTGGCCCCCGTCCACTCTTTCCAGCTCGACGTCACCGGCGAAGCGTAGATCCGGCCGGTAGCAATGCGGAGCCGGATGGCTCCCCCCGAGCATCGAAGAGCCGCGGATGCCCGGACCCGAGCTTACGCGGACTTGACAGAGCGCATAGAGTGCCCCCTTGTCGGGGCCAAGCAGGGCGCAAGCAAGCACAGATACCGGGGGTAAGAGA
>JBAPXO010000709.1:0-4672 GCA_049284255.1 Solirubrobacteraceae bacterium
GGTTGTACTCCGCGGAGTACGGATCCTCGTCCCACCAGTCCCCGCAGGTCAAACGGTGATACGCGTAATGGAGCCCCGACGGGCGCGGGTCGACCCCGTACATGGTGGTCCCGATCCCGTAGACGCCCGTGGGTGTCGAGCCGTCCCCCTCACGCCGGACGTCACTGAGGTGGCCATAGCCGGTCTCAGCTGGCCAGCCGCCGAGCACCAGCCGCCACGGTGATCGTGGACCGGCCCGCTGGTAAGCCTGGAGGGTCGCGACGTAGTTCGCCGGAGCGTGGCTGGGGGCCGAGACGACGATCGCCTGATCGGCTCGCGGTGGGAGCCGGAAGCGCGAACGGCGCGCGGCCGCCGCCGGGGCGGCAGCCACGAGCCCGACGGCCAGTGCCACCAGCCCGGCGCTGATGATCACCCACGTCCAGAGCCGCCGTCCGCAGAACGCCACCGGACGAAGGTAACGCGCCCGGCGCCCTGGCCTCGGCCTCAGGAGAAGCTGCTGAGGAACCGGCGCGCCTTGGCCCGCGGTCGCGGGTTCGTCAGCGACCGATTGGCGATCCCCACCTCCTCGATCAGCCCGTGGCGGACCTTCATCACGCCGCGCGCCCTGCCGTCGGCGACTAGATACCAGCGGTTGCGGCCGATCACGAACGGCCGGCCGACGTGCAGGCGACGCGCCACCTTGGCCAGGCGCGTGTTGGGGTGCACGCCACGGAGCGCGAAGCGGCGGGTCGAGGTCAGGATCAGGACGGCATGGCCCCGGAGCCGCCCGCGCTGGCGGCGGGGCAGCGAGCGCAAGAGCTTGTTGGAGGCATAGCCGACCCGGATGCCGCTCTGGCCGGTGCAGAAGAAGTCCATGTAGCGGCGGCCCCGGAGGTCGAGCTTTCGGAACTGGCGGCGGACGCGAGCGCGCGCCATGCCCAGCCGCACGGGTCCGAGCTGGGTTCCCTTGAGCTGACCCGAGGGCTGGTAGCAGGAGTACGCGGCCTCGCCGACGGTGATCGCCGCCGCCGCGCCCGGGCAGTGGGCGCCGTTGACGGCCAAGATCTCGTGCGCTTCGATGTCGCGCTCGTTGGGGCCGACGGCGACCGTGTAGCAGCCGCGCGAGACCGTCCAGGTGTGAGTTGAGAAGTTCCACCAGGAGAGAGCGCGAGCCCCAAAGGGAATGGTCACCGTGGCCGAGCCCCCGGGGCTCAGGCTCACGCGCGAATATCCCTGCAGCTGGCGCGGCGGCTCTCCGGTCACCGGCGGATCCTCGATATACAACTGGGGCACATCGGCGCCCGCGCGGCTCCCGGTGTTGGCGACGTGGATGGTGGCCTGGGCGACGTCGCCGCCCGCGCTCGTTGCGTGCAGCCCCATGCCGGAGTAGTGAAAGCTCGTGTAGTCCAGCCCGAACCCGAACGGGAACAGGGGCTTGATCCCCTTGGCGTCATACCAGCGGTAGCCGACGAGCAAGCCCTCGCTGTACTGCGAGTGCGGGCCCACACTGTCGCCGGCCTGGTTGACCCCCGGCCACTGCGCCGGGCTCTGCTCGGGGATGTCGCTCTGCGACGCCGGGAAGGTCTCGGGCAGGCGCGCCGAGGGGTCGACGTCGCCGAAGAGCAGGGCCGCGATGGCGTCGCCGTCCTCCTGACCCGGATACCAGGCTTCGAACAGGCCCTTGATCGAGCTCAGCCATGGCATCAGCACCGGCCCGCCGGTGTTGAGCACGACGATCGTGTTGGGGTTGGCCGCCGCCACCGCGGAGATGAGCGCGTTCTGGTCATAGGTCTGCGGAGTGCATCCCTCGAGCTCACAGACGCCTCCGGTCAGAGTTAAGTTGGGCCGGTCGATGCCCTCGCTCTCGGAATCGCCGGCGAAGACGATTGCGACGCTGGCCGCCTTGGCGGCGGCGACCGCGTCGGCGGTCGCGCTCCCGTCGGCGTAGACGACCGTGTCGCCGTTGGACGCCGCGCGCGTGGTGATGCCCTGTTCGGGGCTGACGACGGGCACGGCGCCGAACTCGGGGACGTGGCCGCTGCCCTCGCCGTCGTAGCCGATCTCGGCGCCTCCCGGGCCGGCCTGCTGTCCGATCAGGGCGATCGTCTTGCCGTTGCCGGTGAGCGGCAGGATCCCGTCCTGGTTCTTGAGCAGCACGGTTCCGGCCTCGGAGATCGTGCGGGCGAGGGCGACGTGGGCGGAGGTCGACACGTTGGCGCCGTAGGCCCCGGGCTGAGCGGCGACCGGGTGATCGAAGAGCCCGATCCGGAACATCGAGCGCAGGATGCGCAGGACCATGTCGTTGAGCGTGCTCATCGGCACCTGCCCGTCCTGGACCGCGGTCTGCAGCGCCGATCCGTAGTAGGTGCCCGGGGTCTCGTTCATCTCCATGTCGAGCCCGGCCTTGGCCGAAGCCACGGTGGAGTGGGTTGCGCCCCAGTCACTGACCACGAAGCCCGAGAAGCCGAATTGGTTGTCGAGCATGCCGAGCGTTGAGGGGTCCTCGCAGGAGTAGACGCTGTTGATGCGGTTGTAGGAGCACATCACCGCCCCCGCCCCACCCTGGCGTACCGCGGCCTCGTACTGGGGGGCGTACATCTCCTCGAGCGTGCGCTCGCTCAGGTCCGAGGAGTCGGTCATCCGATCGGTCTCCTGGCTGTTGGCGATGAAGTGCTTGATCACCGCGATCACGTGCTGGGATTGCATCCCCTGAACCTCGGCGCTGCCCACCTGGCCCGAAAGGAAGGGATCCTCGCTCGCGTATTCCCAATTGCGGCCGTTCATCGGCACCCGTTGGGTTTCGATCCCCGGCGCCAGCTGGACGTTGATCCCCTTGCCCGCCGCCTCCTGACCGAGCGCGGCCCCGAACTGATACTGCAAGGATTTATCCCAACTGGCCGACTGGGCGATCGGGGCCGGGAACGCCGTGGTCCCCACCTGCTGGTCCCCAACGCCTTGTCCGGCGTCGTTAAGGACGAGATCCGGGATGCATAGGCTGGCGTTCGCCGGGATCCACCCCGCCGCCCCATAGTGAAAGCCGTCGGGCTCGGGCTGGTGGACCATCGCGATCTTGTCCGAGAGGCTCATCGCGCCGAGCAGCATCTGGGCCCGCGTGTTCGCCGGTAGCGCCGCGTTCATCCATGGGCACGACGCGGCGCGCGCCGTTCCGGCGCCACCCGCCGCCCCGATACCTGCCGGGCTGCCGGCCGCGGTGACGAGCGCGAGAGTGACCAGCGCGGCGATCAGCAGGCCCGCCCTCAACGGCGTTGTCCTCATTGCGATGGATTCAGCCGTATCTCTGGCCGAGTTCGTCCAGGCCGGCCGCACCAAGGTCCTCAGCGGTCATGCAGATCCTGACCTTCACGCTCGCGTCGAAGGCGAGGAAGAACGGCTCCGAGAGCGCCGGGATCCGAGAGGCGTCGGCGACATCGAGGACGAGCAGAGCTCCCCGACTCCCGTCCTGCTCGGTGAAATATGCCGCCTCTGGCTGGACCTCCCCCATGATCTCCTGCAGCTTCTGACCCGCGGTCCCCGCCTTGACCATCGAGTTGAACGGCTCGTTGGGGAACTGCACCTCGAAGATCATCCTCATGGATTGCCTCCAGCGCTTCGTTTGTTGGTGACTTAGGGCGCGGCGCAGCATAACCCGGCACGATCCACGAGTGGACGAATTTGCCGGTCGGCGCGCGCGGGGGTCTCAGCCGGGTGGGACGATCCGCTCCACGGTGTCGCCACGTCCGACCAGGACCTCCGAGACCATCGACGGCGCGAACAGCCCGTGCTCGACGACGCCGGTGGCGCACGACAGCCGGCAAGCCAGCTCCTCGGGATCCTCGAATTCGCCCAGGTAGTCGGCGATCACCCCGCCGTCTGGGCTGAGCGGGGCGTCACGAACGCGCGCGGGCAGACGTCCGAGCGTCGCGGCTAGTCCGAACGACGCGAGCTCAAGTGGGATCGGCGCCGCCAGGCGCTCCACGATCTTGTTTGCCGAGGCGATCACGATGAAACGGTCGCTGGCCGCCACCACGGCCTTTTCTCGCGTGTGCGCTCCTCCTCCTCCTTTGACCAGCCATCCCGACGGGTCGACCTGATCGGCCCCGTCGATCGCCAAATCGAGCCTGGCCGGAGAATCCGGGCCTATGAACTCGACCACGTTGAGACCGAGCCTTGCCGCCTTGGCGGCGGTTGCCGGAGACGTGGACACGCACCGCAAATCGAGCCCGCGGCCGGCGAGCGGCTCGAGCAGGTAGGCGACCGTGGACCCCGTGCCCAATCCCACGGTCATCCCGTCCTCGACGGCCTGGGCGGCCGCCTCTGCCGAAAGCTGCTTCTCGCGGTCTATCGCGCTTTGAGTTGTCGTGGCGACCAGGGCTCCTGTGACCTCTTGGCTCCTCTGCCCACTGGCAGCCAGCAATCTATCGGGACTCGCCCCCCAACCCCAGCATTGTCGACACGGGTTAGATTTGCGAGACGTGAGCGGGTCAACGACCGAGCCCCCGCTGGGGATCGCGCAGCTCGAGCGCCTGCGACGTTCGATCGTCGGCGAGGGAGGCCGCGAGCGTGAGCCGCTCTCGGAGCGCGAGTTCGTCGTGACCAAGGCGGTGCTCGACACGCTGGGCATCGGGCTCGAGCCGGTCCATTTGTTCATGTATCGCAACATGCCGACGCTCCCGGAGCTCGAGCAGTGGGTGCT
>JBAPXO010000710.1:0-5553 GCA_049284255.1 Solirubrobacteraceae bacterium
TCTTCCAGTACGCCAACGGTGGACGCCTGACGACCGTCGCCTGGCACAACGGTCCCAACACCTACTGGGTCTCCAACACGCTTGCGAGCACGATCCCCAACCAGCAGATGGTCGGGATGGCAGCCTCGCTGATGCGCGCGGGGAGTTGAGCCAGGGCCCGTCAGGGCTGAGTCGCTATGCGAGAGCCCGGGCCTTTGCTTGCTCGAACTCCTCGCTGGTCAGCACGCCTCGGTCCCGGAGCTCGGCGAGCTTGGTCAGGTCATCGACCGGAGGAGCCGAGGCCGAAGCCGGAGCAGCCGGAGCCGAGGCCGAAGCCGACGATGGGGACGCGCCGGCAGCCCCTCCGCGCTGGAACTGACGGAAGGCCTCGTACTGCTCCTGGTCGCGCACCTTGTGCTCGTGCATGGTGTGGCCGCGAATGATCAGGTAGGCGAGCACCCCGATCAGCGGGAACACAAATATGGCCAGCACCCATAGCGCCTTACCCCAGTTGGAGAGATCGCTGCTGCGGAAGATGTCGAAGATCACCCCGATCGCGATCCAGAGCCAAAGAAACATGAACGTGAGCTCGATAACGGTGAGCGTCGCGTCTCCGAACGTGAAGGTTGCGAACGGCATGACGTTTTCCTTTCCAGAAGGGTTCGCGGGGATCGGCGGCGCCGGCGCGGGCACCATGATTGCGCAAATTTGTCGAATTCGAGGGCGGCATCATCCCCGTGCCTGACCTTCAGCACCCCAGGCGCCGGCTTGCCGGGGATGATGTCCAGAGCCCGATCAAGATTACGGAGTGTCACCAGCCGGTTCCACACGGCGTTCGTCCAGCGTGGATTGGTTAGACTGCCGAAGTCCATTCGGATCCGCTTGGGGGCGGATCTCGTACGAAATTTGCGTCAGGTAGGAGGCGTCATATGTCTTTGAGCCCAAGCGTCAAGCGACGCCTGCGGGTTGCAACGCTGCTGGTCGCCACGGCCGCTCTGGTCGGGTTCGGCTCGGTGCTCGCCAGCGCCGCACCTCAGGGCTCGAGCGTGCGAACGCTTACCGGAACGCTGGCCGACGGCGCCACGTACGAGATCCAGGTGCCGCCCAACTGGAACCACACGCTGTTCCTGTACAGCCACGGATATGTGGTTCCCGGCTCGGCCAATCCGGCCGAGGACGTCGGCGATCCGGTCACCGGTCAATGGCTGCTGAGTCATGGCTATGCGCTGGCGGGCTCGTCCTATGCGACGACGGGATGGGCCATCCAGCAGGCGCTTCCCGACCAGATCGCCACGCTCCACGTCTTCAGCCAGCAGGTCGGGCACCCAAAGCGAACCATCGCGTGGGGCCACTCCCTCGGGGGGATCATCACGGCGGGGCTGATCCAGCGCTACCCGAAGGACTTCGCCGCGGCGCTGCCGATGTGTGGCGTGCTGTCCGGTGGGGTCGCCACCTGGAACACCGCCCTTGACTCCGCCTTTGCCTTCAAGACCTTGGTCGCGCCCTCGGTGGCGGTGACCAACATCAGTAATCCGACCGCCAATCTCACGACCGCTGAGACGGCGGTGGCGGCGGCACAGCAGACCCCGCAGGGGCGCGCCCGGCTGGCGCTTGCGTCCGCTCTCGATGACACTCCCGGATGGTTCACACCGCTTTCTCCCGAGCCCGCCCGGACCGATTACGCGGCACAGGAGGCCAATCAGTACCAGTGGGCGACGCAGGTCGACTTCCCGTTCGCATTCGCCTTCCGCGCCGAGCTCGAAGCTCGCGCCGGTGGTAACCCTTCGTGGAACACCGGTGTGAACTACGTACGGGATCTGGCCCGTTCGGCCGACGCGCGTGAGGTGCGCGCGCTCTACAAGGCCGCCGGGCTCAGTCTGAGCAGCGATCTGCGGACGTTGAACCGCGCCCCGCGGATCAGTGCGCAGCCGTCGGCGCTCCGGTATCTGGAGAGGAACATCATCTTCAACGGGCGGCTGTCGATGCCGGTACTGACGATGCACACCACGGGCGACGGACTCGTTGAACCCGAGAACGAGCAGGCCTACCGTCAGGTCGTCGACGCCGCCGGCAACGGCAACCGCCTACGACAGATCTTCGTCGCCCGCGCCGGGCACTGCGCGTTCACCCCAGCCGAGACCATCACCGCGGCCCAGGATCTTCTGCACCGCATGAGCACCGGTCGGTGGGAACACAACGCGACCAATCCCGGCGCCCTGAACTCGTCGGCCGCCGCGCTCGGCGCGAGCTACAACATCTTCCAGTCAGGCGGGCAGACGGTGGCCACGCCGCCGGCTTTCGTTCGCTTCCGCCCGCCGGTCTACCTCCGGCCGTTCGACGCGAACGACCGCTCCAACACCGGCCGCGACCGCCACCGCCGACGGCGTCACCGAGGGTGATGCCGGTCAGGCCGCGAGCCGATACACGTGCCAGGCTCCATCCACCCCTTTAAGGTCGTGCGTACCGCGATCCTCGAAGACGAAGCCGGCGCCCGCGCAGAGATCCTTGACGGTTGAGGAGGCCAGGGTCTCCCCGGAGCCCGCGAGCGCCTGCACACGCGCCGCGATGTGCACGCCAATGCCGCTGACGTCTGATCCGCGCCTCTCGATCTCACCGGTATGCAGCCCCGCTCGAATCCGTATGTCAAAGGCCTCCAGCGCCCGATGCAGCTCCGTTGCTGCCGCGACGGCGCGGCTCGGGCTGTCAAAGGTCGCAAGCACGCCGTCCCCGGTGTGATGGAGCACCTTGCCGGAGCCTCTGTGCACGACCTGGACGGTCAACGCATCGTGGTCATCTAACAGCCGGCGCCACGCCGCGTCGCCGATTGCGCTCGCGGTACGAGTGGAATCGACGACATCGGTGAACAGGACGGTCGCCAGCACGCGGTCGGTGGATGCCCGCGTGCGCCTGCCGGTCACGAATTCCTCGATCGCATCAAGCATGCTGTCCTGATCACCAAGCCAGGGAAGGTGGTCTTCGCCGGGCAGCTCCAGATACTGCGCTTCCGGAATCTGGGCGGCGAGGTACCGCCCGTTCTCGACGCTCAGTGGCTCCTGCGAACGATGGATGACGAGCGCGGGCACCCGGATCATTGACAGAATCGAGCGGATGTCGACCTCGAAGTTGACGTCCCAGATCTTCACCACCGACGCCGGCGTCGTCGCGTGGCGTTCATATCGCGCCAGCCAGTTCAGGTAGTCGCGGTCGTTGACCATCGTCGGGGCGAGGACCCGGGCGCTGACCGCGCCGGTACCCCACTGATCTGACCACGTCTGGGCCAGACGCCTCCACGAAGCAAGATCAAGGTTCCATGGCAGATCATCTCGCCGGATCCAACTCGGCGTCGTGGAGATCAGCAGAACGCCCTGAGTTCGCTCGGGGTAAGTCGCGGCAAAGAATGCGCTCATCGTCCCACCGTCGGAGAAGCCACCGATGAACGCCCGGTCGACGCCCTCCGCGTCCATGACCGCCAGCATGTCGCTGACACGCTCGGGAAACGAGGACAGGTCGGCACCCCGGTCCGACAGCCCACATCCCCGCTTGTCATAGTGAATCAACCGGCAGAACGAGCCCATCCGCCGCAGCCACCGCGCCGATCGCGGCTCATCCCACATGATCTCGATGTTGCTGGCGAAGCCCGGAGTGCCTATCAGCACAGGTCCTGAGTCGCCCACGACCTGATAGGCGATCTCGACCCCGTCGGCATTGGCGTACTTGATCGGGGGGATCTCGCTCACGGCGCCGAGTCGGTCAGCGGACCGCCCTGAGGTCCACGACGAATACGAGCGTTTCGTCGGGTCCGATTACCCCGCCGGCGCCACGCTTGCCGTAAGCGAGCATGGGCGGGATCGTTATCCGGCGCCGTCCGCCCACCTTCATCCCGGCCACACCTTGGTCCCAGCCGGCGATCACCTCGCCCTTGCCGAGCCGGAATTTGAAGGTGTCACCTCGGTCCCATGAAGCATCGAACTGCCGGCGCGTCTTCCACGCGACGCCAACGTAGTGGACATCGACGATCCGTCCCGCCACGGCCTCATCGCCGTCGCCGACCACCAGATCCTCGAGCTCAAGCTGGTAGGAGGGCGCCCCGTCGGGGATTGACACCTCGGGCTTCTCGTCGAGCGCCATCGTCAGACTAACCCGGGGGGACCTGGATGTTGACCTGCAGGGCGATGTGACTCCCTCCGCATGCGGGGGGCGACTATAGCCTCGCCGCCCGCTCACCGGCTTGACCGAACCCGACCTTCCCTGAACGGCGCGCTTGCTAAGCGTGACGCCTCCGATTGTCCGTTTGCCCCTCAGCAGTTGCCGGCGTCTTGCCCGGAGCCGGCCAACATGCCCAAGTTAGCCCGGTCGGCGGGCCCTGCGCATCCGGCACCCGACATCGAATTCATCCGGAAAAGCCCGCAAGGTTCCTCGGTACAGGTTCGGCGAAGGGGATGGCTCGCGGAACGGACGCGCCCGCAGCGAGCCCCCCGGAAAGCCTCGCGACACGGCCGAGTTTGTGAGATCATCGCCAGCGGTCAATGAGCGCCACCGCTGATCCGGAGAAGGTTCGCGTCGGGCTTCTAGGCGTCGGCCTGATGGGTTCCGCCATGGCGCACCGGCTCCTCGATCAAGGCGCCGCGGTCATCGCCTGGGACCGCAGCTCCGAGCACCTCGGGGCTCTCCAGGACCGGGGGGCCGAGCCGGCGACCGCGCCGAGTGAGGTCATGGGTGGCGCTGGGGTGGTGATAACGATGCTCCCCACCGCCGATGTCATCCTCGAAGTCGTTGAGCCGCTGTTCGACGATTGGCCTGACGGCACCATCTGGCTGCAGATGAGCAGCGTGGGGGCGGCCGAAGCGGACCGGTTGACGGAGGTCGCCGAGTCCCACGCAGTCACCCTTGTCGACGCGCCCGTCTCGGGCAGCACCCACCCGGCCGAGGAGGGACAACTGACCATCCTGGCGTCTGGACCTGACGCCGCACGCGACGCGGTCAAGCCGATCTTCGACGCGTTAGCGTCACGGGTGCTCTGGGTCGGAGAGGCCGGGATGGGCTCGCGCCTGAAACTGGCTACCAACCACTGGATGATCAGCATGGTCGCGGCCCTGGCGGAGTCAATGCACCTCTGCGAAGCGATGGGTCTGGATCAGCAGCAGTTCATCTCGCTGCTCGACGGCGGACCGCTCGGATCCGTCTATGCCCTGCAGAAGCTCGACGAGATGCACCGCCACGACTACCCGGCAGGCTTTCCCGTCCGGCTGGCCCTCAAGGACCTTGAGCTCGTGCGCGAGGTGGAGCGAGACTCCCGAGCCACGATGCCGTTGCTCGACGTGGTACTGGAGCGCTTCACGGCCGCCGGCCAGGATTTCGCCGACCAGGACCTGGCTGCCATCTACGAGCTTGACGAGCCCGCCAAGGGCTAGACGGCGCCTGCTCAGGCGCGGCGGAACGCCCGGACGGAGAGGGGCACGAACACGATCACGAGTCCCGCGAGCCCGGGCGACCGGGACAGTGCCCCGGCTCGCGACTAGAGGACGAAGGGAACGATCATCTTCGTGCTGGCTCGGTATGCGGGATACGCCTTGG
>JBAPXO010000711.1:0-1675 GCA_049284255.1 Solirubrobacteraceae bacterium
GTCGGGGTCGGTCCGGGCCAGCAGCAGGCCGAAGGAGGCGAACTGGGCGTTGGTCGTCCACACCTTCTGCCCGCTCAACCGCCAGCCGCCGTCCTCCCGCAAACGCGCGCGCGCCTGCACCGCCGCGAGGTCGGAGCCGGCGGCGGGCTCTGAGAACAGCTGGCACCAGACCTCGTCGCCGTGCAGCATCGGCCCTAGGTAGCGCGCCTTCTGCTCCTCGACGCCGTGGGCGATCAGCGTCGGGCCGAGCATGCCGACGCCGATCGCGTCGAGGATGCCGGGCACTTTGGCTTTGGCGATCTCCTGGTTTGAGATCACCTGCTCGATCGGGCCGCGCCCCTGTCCGCCGTACTCCTTGGGCCACGTCACTCCGGCGAGACCCCCCTCGGCGAGCTTGCCCTGCCAGGCGCGCCGTGCGGCGATGATCTCGTTCTCGTCCTCGAGCGCTCCAGGGCCCTGGAGGATCGGCGCCTCAGAGGAATGCTGCTCGATCCAGCTGCGCACCTGTGCGCGATAGGCGACCTGCTCCGGTGTGTCGTCGAGATCCACGGCTGCTCTCCTTTTGGCTGCTTCGCTCAGGCCGTCGGCCCTGGTTGACTGGCCAGTCAATCCCTGGATGAAACCTTACTCCCCTGCCCACTCTCCTGCGAGGGCCGCCACTCGCTGTGCTGCTTCCCGGTAGCGGCCCCCGCGCGGGGTTGTCACGCTCCCGCCGGGATCGGTGGCTCTGCGACGGGCGCTTGATGGTAGACGCCTTCGAATCCGCGGTTCAGCAGGTAGCTGGCCTGCGTGCCAGGGTCGGGCGAGTGCAGCAGCACTACGCCGAGGCGCACGCCGTCGCGTTCCGCGGTGGCCACGAGGCACCTGCCCGCCGCTTCGGTGTATCCCGTCTTCAGCCCTGTCAGCCCGGGATAGCCGTAGATCAGCAGCGGGTTGTTGTTGTAGAGATAGAGCTTGCCGCCCTTGATCGGAAACGGCAGCGCCGCCGTGTAGGTGCGCACGACGCTCGCGATCCGCGGCTGTTCGAGGTCCACATGGGCGAGCTCGGCGAGGTCCGCGGCGCAGGAGAAGTTGCCTCCGTCGTAGTAGCCCGACGGAGAGGAATAACGCGTGCAGCCCATCCCCAGCTTGGCCGCCTCCCGGTTCATGCGCACGACGAAGTTGTTGATGCTGCCCGCGACATGCTGGGCGAGCGCCACCGCGGCGTCGTTGCCGGACGGAAGGAGCAGGCCGTAGAGCATCGTCTCCAGTCGCACGTGCTTGCCCAGTGGCAGCACGCCGACCTTCGATCCGGTCTGGTCAACCGCTTCCCTGGTCACGAGCACAGGCGCGTCCGCCGGCGCCGAGGTGACGGTCAGCAGCGCGGTCATCATCTTCGTCAGGCTGGCGATCCGCAGGTGGAGGTAGGGGTTGCGCTGCCACAGGACCTGGCCGGTCGAGAGGTTGAACAGCACGCCCGCGCGCGGCGGGGCCCGGAAGGGCGCGTGCACGGGATCGCCTTGGGCGTTGCCGAGTGCGAGCGTGAGCGGGGGACGGCCGAGCGGTAGGCCGATCGCCGAGTGCACCGGCCCGGCTGGTTGCGTAGCGAGATGCCGTCGAGCCGCGTGTCGGCTGGGCACGCCCCTTCCGTGCGCTCCTCCCGGCCCGGCGAGAGCCATTACCGTCACGACAGCGA
>JBAPXO010000712.1:0-2730 GCA_049284255.1 Solirubrobacteraceae bacterium
GGCGATTGACAGGCAGCCGGGCGGCTGCGTAACATAGGCAGCCAGATGGCTGCATATTTAGACCTGGACGAGGCCTTCCGGGCGCTTGCCGACCCGAGCCGGCGGCGGCTGCTCGACAGCCTCAATGAGCGCAATGGCCAGACGCTGCGCGAGCTGTGCGCGGGGCTGGACATGGCTCGCCAGTCGGTGAGCAAGCACCTCGCCGTGCTGGAGGCGGCCAATCTCGTCACGACCGTTCGCCGCGGGCGGGAGAAGCACCACTACCTCAACGCGGCGCCCATCAACGAGATCGCTGAGCGCTGGATCACGCGGTACGAGCAGGCCCGCGTCCACGCGCTCGCCGACCTCAAGAAAGCACTGGAGGACACCCCCGTGGAGAAGCCGTCATTCGTCTACACCACCTATATCCAGACCACGCCCGAGCGGCTGTGGCAGGCGTTGACCGAGCCGGCGTTCACCGACCGCTACTGGTCAATCACGTTCGACTCTGACTGGAAGCCCGGCTCGACCATGACCTGGCACACGCGCGGCGTGACGATCGCCGATTCCGAACAGGTTGTCGTCGAATCCGAGCCCTACCGCCGGCTCTCCTATACGTGGCACACGTTCACCCCGGAATGGGCTCACTCGCTGGACTTCACCGACGAGGCCCGCGACCGTCTGGCCGCCGAGCCGCGCTCAAAGGTCACCTTCGAAATCGAACAGCTCGACGCCAAGCAGGTGCGGCTGACGGTGATCCACGATGACCTCGAGCCCGACGGGATGACTGCCTCGATGATCAGCCAGGGCTGGCCACGGGTCCTGGCCAACCTCAAGACCGTGCTCGAGACCGGGGAGACGTTGCCCGACAACCCAGAGCCGCCAACCCCGGTCAGGCTGGGGCTGACGTCGTCATGACCGGGATGAGCATGAATCCGGTGATGAGCATGGGGGCGTCGGTCCCGATGATGGCGGCGATGATGCTCCCGAGCGCGGTCCCGGCGATCGTGCGCCGCGCCCAGGAGCGCGACGGCGTGCTCGCGGCGCCGCTGTTTGCCGGCTCCTATCTCGCGACCTGGGCGCTGATCGCTCTCGCCATATGCCTCCTTTACCAACCGCCGGGGGCCGTGACGGCCGGTGTCTTGATCGTTGGCGCCGGCCTGTACGAGCTCACGCCGCTCAAGCGCGAGTGCCGCCGTCGCTGCCGCGAGCGCGTCCGCTCTGGTCTGCAGTTCGGCGTCTACTGCCTGGGCTCGAGCATCGGGCTGATGATCGTTCTCATCGCGCTGGACGCCATGAGCATCGCGCTTATGGCCGCGGTCGCGGTCGTCGTCCTCGCCCAGAAGCTCCTCTCGCCCCATCCCGCCGTCGACATCCCCCTGGCGCTGGCGATCGTCGCCCTCGGCGTCGCCGTCGCCACGACCTGAAAAGGAGAAACCCATGACCACCCACGCCATCGCAACCCGCGAACAATGGCTCGCCGCGCGTCTCGAGCTGCTCGAAGCCGAGAAGGAGCTGACCCACCGCAGCGACGAGGTGGCTCGTCAGCGCCAGGGCCTGCCCTGGGTCCCCGTCGAGCGGAACTATCTCTTCGAGACCGAAGCCGGCGCCGCGTCGCTGGCCGACCTCTTCGGTGGGCGCTCGCAGCTTCTCGTCTACCACTTCATGTTCGGACCCGAGTACACCGGCGGCTGCCCGGCGTGCTCGGCCATCGCCGATGGCTTCAACGGCTTCGCCGTTCACCTGGAGCATCACGACGCCGGCGTGATCGCAGTCTCTCGCGCCCCGATCGCAGAGCTGCAGGCCTACCGGCGTCGGATGGGCTGGAGCTTCCGCTGGGTCTCGTCGCTCGACAGCGACTTCAACTACGACTTCAACACATCGATCACCGAGGACCAGCAGCGCTCGGGGGCCGTCGACTACAACTACCGCTCGGTGGACACGACCTGGCTGCGCGAGCCCGGTAAGGCGGAGGGAGCTTCAGAGCACGCCGCGATGTGCGGCATCGATACGGCGACATACATTCGCGAGCAGCCCGGCATGAGCGCCTTCGCCCTCGAAGACGGAGTCGTGTACCACACCTACTCGGCCTACGCGCGTGGCCTCGACGGGCTGTGGGGCATGTACCAGTGGCTGGACAGGGCGCCGAAGGGGCGCAACGAGTCCAAGGCGTGGTTCCGCCGCCATGACGAGTACTAAGGCGCCGGGGTTCCGGGCGCCGGTCTGACATCGGCCCTGTGGAGAGACGTGACCCGCCTAAGTAGCGGTTGTCCGCAACCTAGACGGATCACGTCCCGTTGACCGCGCCCCCGGGTGCGATCTTCAGAGCGAGCCCGAGACGATGCCCAAGCCGGTGATCAGCCGCGCTTGTGGGTGATCTTGGCGACGGCCTGCGCGTACGGCCCGTCGTTGAGACCCCACGAGCTGTCAGCCCACTCAAACGGAAGGATCTGAGCGATCCGCAGCTTGGCCAGGCCAATCAGCGCCGCATAGACGTAGGGCTTGACGTGCTTGGCCTGCGTGGTGCCCCAGGTATTGCGCTCCGAGGTCCACCCGTATTCGTTGATCACCACCGGCGTCGAGCCGCGCCCGTAGGCACGCATTTCTGCCAGCGCATACTTGGCCAGGGCCACCGTGGCCGCGGGCGTCGCGGCGTACGGATGGACGGCCAGCGTGTCGATCGGCTTGTGGACGAAGGCCTTGAGCAGTCGCGGCAAAGAGCTGCGCGTCCACGCCAGGCCGCCGGTCATG
>JBAPXO010000713.1:0-6330 GCA_049284255.1 Solirubrobacteraceae bacterium
CCCGAGCACCGACTGGCGGGCGACGACGTTCTGGATGCGCTCCAGCCCGGCCTGATGCAGGCGGCGGGAGAACAGGCCGCTCTCGATCACCAGCCGCTGGTCGGTGATGGCGTAGGTGAGGCGCTGCCGGCGCAGCTGCCCGATGCCGAGAGACAGGCCGAATACGACTGCTGCGGCCGCGATCACCCAGGCGAGCTGCACGTGCCCGTCGGCGACGGCGCTCGCCAGCCCGGCGATCACCCCGGCGAGCAGGCTGGCCAGCGATCCCTTGACGTGGAAGGACACCATCGAGCGCCACGACGGGTGACCGCGGAAGAAAATCTGCTCGCCGGGCTGGGCAACCATGGCGACCAGCGTAACGCCCGGACCCGAGTCTGCCCAGCCGCCGGCTCGCCCCGGGAGGCTGCCGAATCGCCGACTAGATTCAGCAGCGTGATCGCCCGCGTCCAGCCTCTCACGCGCACGCGGGCGGTGCGTGGACCGTTTGACTACCGCCTGAGCGCCGACCAGGGCGAGGTGAGCGTCGGCTCTCTGCTGCGCGTGCCCTTCGGGGGGCGCAGAACGCTCGGAGTCGTCGTCGAGCTGTCGCGAACCTCGGAGCTCGCCGACGAGCGTCTGGCCGAGCCCGAGGCCGTCCTCGAGGTGGGGCTGGACTCCGAGCTGGTCGCCCTGGCCGAGTGGATGGCTCGCGAGTACTGCTCGACCACGTCCCGGGCGCTCTCGCTGATGCTGGCGCCCGGAACGACCGCCGGCACCGGCGCCAAGCGCACCCTGGCGGCGGAGATCACCGCCTCCGGAGTGGTCGCTCTGGAGGACGAGGGGACGCGGCTGACCGCCCGCCAGCACGAGCTCCTGACGGCGCTGCTCCAGGATGGCCCGACCATCGCCGCCCAGCTGGGCACCGAGAGCCTGCGCCGGCTCGAGCGCCGCGGTTTGGTGGCGCTGGATCGCCGGGTGGTACCGCGTCGGCCGCCCTCGCACGCCGTCGGCGCGGCCTCGGCCACACCGCCGGCGCTCACCGGCGACCAGGCGAGCGTGCTCGCCGAGCTCGTGGGTGCGCTCCGCCGGAGAGAGGAGACGGCCCCGGAATACCTGCTGCACGGCGTCACCGGCTCGGGAAAGACCGAGATCTACATGGGAGCCGTGCAGGCGGCGCTGCAGGCCGGCCGGTCAGCGATCGTCCTGGTCCCGGAAATCGCGCTCACACCCCAGGCCCTCTGGCGTTTCCAGGCGCGGTTCGGCGACGTGGTGGCGGTGTTGCATTCCGCGCTCAGCCTCGGGGAGCGCCACGACGAGTGGCTGCGGTTGCGCACCGGCCAGGCGCGGGTGTGCGTTGGTCCGCGCTCGGCGGTGTTCGCGCCGCTGGACGACATCGGGCTGATCGTCGTCGACGAGGAGCACGAAAGCTCCTACAAGCACGAAGGCGACCCGCGCTACGACGCCCGCACGGTTGCCCAGTGGCGGGCTCGCCGGCAGGGCGCCGTGCTGGTCTTCGGCAGCGCCACCCCGCGACCCGAGAGCGTGCTCGGCATGACCCGTCTGCGCCTGCCCGAACGCGTGGACCGCCGGCCGATGCCCCCCGTGGAGGTGCTCGACATGCGCGGTCACCATCAGCCCCTGCATCCGGAGACGCGAATGGCTCTGGCCGACCTGCGTCGTGCTCGGGGTAAGGCGATCCTGCTGCTGAATCGGCGGGGCTGGTCGAACTTCCTCTCCTGCCGAGCCTGCGGACGCGTTTGGCTGTGTCCCAACTGCGAGGTCGCGCTGGTGCTGCACCGCGCCGGCGGCCACGTTGGCTGCCACCACTGTGGACACCGCGAGCGAGTGCCCGATCGTTGTAGCGCCTGCGCATCGGTCTCGGTGGCCCGTCACGGCGCCGGCACCGAGCGGATCGAGCACGAGTTGCGCGAGGCCCTCGGGGAGGACGATTTCCCGATCTTCCGGCTCGATGCCGACTCCGCAACACTCGGCGCGCGTGCCCACACCCTGCAGCAGTTCGAGGCAGCCCGCTCCGGGGTGCTCGTGGGAACCCAGATGGTTGCCAAGGGACACGATTTCCCCGACGTCTCGCTGGGCGTGGTGCTCGACGCCGACCAGACACTGCGCTTCCCCGATTTCCGCGCCGAGGAGCGGACGTTCGCGCTCGTCACCCAGCTCGCCGGACGTACCGGGCGTGGCGCGCTGCGCAGTCGCGTGCTCGTGCAGACCCTGGCGCCGGAAGCCCGGCCGATCGGCTATGCGGTCGGCCATGACGCCGACGGGTTCATCGCCGACGAGCTGGCCCGCCGCGAGGCGCTGGGCTACCCGCCATACGCCTCGCTGATCCGCGTGGTGTGCGGCGCTCAGGACGAAGCGCTGGCGCGGGCCACCGCGACCGCGATCCACTCTGAGCTCGCGTCCCTGGATGCCGCGCTGCTCGGACCGGCGCCGCTGTTCAGGCTGCGCGGCCGAGCTCGCAGCCAGGTCGTGGTCAAGGCGAGCCGCCGCCAGGAGGCGATCGACGCCGTGGGACGCGCCGTGGACGTCGTAGGTCCGGGCGCAGCCAGGCGCGGGGCGAGCGTGAGCGTGGACGTCGATCCGCAATAGGAGGCTTTAAACCCTCTCTAGACTGAAGGTATGGCCGAAAACGTGACAGAGCAGGCCGAGCTCGAGCCCGAGGAGCTCGAAGAAGCCGAGCCCGAGCCCGAGCCCGTCGAGGAGCTCGATCCCGAGACCGCAGCCCGGCGCGCGGCGGCGCTGGCGCATGTGCGCAAGTTCGGCGATCCGATCCTCCGTACCCGGGCGCGTCCGGTCGACCGCTTCGACGACGCCTTGCGCGATGAGGCCCGGCGAATGGGTGAGCTCATGATCGACTCGATCGGAGTCGGTCTGGCCGCCACCCAGGTTGGCGTCCTGCACCGACTGCTCGTTTACCGCGCGCACCAGCAGGGCCCCGTGGTGGCACTCGTCAATCCAGAGATCGATTGGCGCGGCGACGAGCAGGAGATCCTCGAGGAGGGCTGTCTCAGCCTCCCCGCCGTCCACGTCGACGTCGAGCGGCCGGTCCACGTCCGCGTCCAGGCGCAAGACGAATACGGCGACCCGATCACGATCGAGGCCTCTGGTCTCGAAGCGCGCGTGATCCAGCACGAGGTCGATCACCTCGACGGGATCCTCGTGCTCGATCGGATCTCGCGCTCGCAGCGCAAGGAGGCCATGCGGGCGCTGCGCGAGGCCCTGCAGGCGGCCTAGCCGCCCCTCCGACGCCGCGTGCGCACCGTCTACCTGGGCACGTCTCAGTTCGCCGCCGGGGTGCTGCGGGCCCTTGCCGCCTCTACCCATCGACCCTCGCTGGTGGTCACCCGCCCTGACCGCCCCCGCGGACGGGGGCGCCGACTGGCCTCGCCACCCGTCGCTGACGCCGCCCGGGAGCTGGGGATCGCGCTCGACCAGCCCGCGTCGGTCAACGACGAGCCCGCGCGTGCCCGGATCGCCGACGCCGATCCCGAGGTGGTGTGCGTGTGCGCCTTCGGCGCCCTGATCAAGGAGCCGCTGCTGTCAGATTACGAGCTGCTCAACGTGCACCCGTCGCTGCTGCCGCGCTGGCGCGGCGCGGCCCCCGTCGAGCGAGCGATCATGGCTGGTGACGAGCGCACGGGGGTCTCGATCATGCGGGTCACGGCGGGGCTGGACAGCGGGCCCGTGTGCCTCGTCGGCGAGGAGCCGATCGGCGACGCGGACACGTACGGGACGCTCGCGGCGCGTCTGGAGCGAACCGGGGGAGAGCTACTCGTACAGGCGTTGGACCGCCGCCCCCCTTTCAATGATCAAGCCGAGGCGCTTGCCACCTACGCCGACAAAATCACTTCGGAGGACCGGGTGCTCGATCCCGGCCACCCGGCCGTCGAGCTGCAGCGGCGAGTCCGGGCGCTCACCCCGCACATCGGCGCCGCCGTGATCCTTGGCGACGGCGAGCGGTTGGGGGTATGGCAGGCGCGCGTGCTCACGGCCGACGGGGATCAACTGGCCCCGGGTGAGCTCTCGTTCGAGGGCCGGTTCCCGGCGCTCGGCTGCTCACCGGGCGCCTTGGAGCTCCAGGTCGTGCAGCCGCCGGGACGCCGGCAGATGCCGGGAGACGCCTTCCTGCGCGGATTGCCCGGACGCTCCTGACGTGGCTCGGGTGTCCGAAAGCGCGCGCGTCTCGCCGGCACGAGCCTGCGCCTACGCGGTCGTGCGCCGCGTCTTCGAACACGACGCGTATGCCGACCGCGCGTTTCACGCCGAGGCCCGCGAGCTCGACGGGCGCGAGCGGGCATTTGCCATGGCGCTCGCCTACGGGACCGTCCAGCGTCGCGCCACCCTTGATCACGTCGCCACGCAGCTCACCGACCGGCCGCTGTCAAGGATTGAGCCGGCCGTGCTGGCCGCGTTGCGGCTCGGGCTGATGCAACTACTTTTGCTCGGCGGTGTGGCCGAGCACGCCGCCGTGCACGAGAGCGTCGAGCTCGCCAAGCGCGACAGCCGCGCGGGGGCCGGGCTGGTCAACGCGGTCCTGCGGCGAGCCACGCGCGAGGGCGCGGCCGCCATCGAGAACCTCGACGACGAGACTCCCGAGCACGCGGCGATCCTGCGCTCGGTTCCGGTGTGGCTCGCCGAGCTGTGGTGGCGAGAGCTCGGCCCCGAGCGGGCGCGAGCCGAGCTGGCCACGATCAACGTGGCGCCCGAGTCGGCGCTGCGCGTGAACGCGCTCGTGACCTCGCCGGCGGCGGTGTCGCACGAGCTGGGGGTGGCTTCGCGTCCGACCGCGGGGTTGCCGGAGGGGCTCGTGCTCGAGCAGCCGTTTGACGTCAATTCCTCGGAGCTCTGGGCGCGAGGGGCGGTCATGCCGCAGTCGCGGGGCTCGATGGCGGTCGGGCGCGCGCTCGCCCCGAGTTCCGGCGAGCGCGTCCTCGATCTCTGTGCGGCTCCGGGCGCCAAGACAACGCAGCTCGCAGCGCTGATGGGGGATAAGGGCACGCTGGTCGCGGTCGAGCGCCATGCCGGGCGTGCGAGCGCCTTGGAGCGGACGCTGGCGCGGATGCACGTGACCTGCGCGACCGTCCAGGTCGCCGATGCCGCCACCGCGGAGCTCGGCTCCGGGTATGACCGGGTGCTCGTGGACCCCCCGTGCAGCGGGCTCGGGACGCTTCAGTCGCGACCGGATCTGCGCTGGCGCACCAGTCCGGAGCGCATCGCCTCGCTCTCCTCGCTGCAGGCTCGGCTGCTACGGGCCGGTGCGCTCGCCACGCGCCCCGGAGGGTCGCTGGTCTACTCCGTGTGCACGATCTCCCGCGCCGAATCCGACCAGGTGCTCGACGAGTTTCTCGCCGAGCGGCCGGATTTCGCCGCCGAGCCGGTCCCCGTGGAGGATCTGGCGGCCAATCCGACGGGTGGCGGACGCGGTGACGGGCCGTATGTGCGCCTCACCCCGGGTCGTGACGGCACCGACGGGTTCTTCATCGCCCGCCTGCGGCGGGCTGACCGTTGAGCGCCCCGTTAACCTTCAAGTAATGAGCGAGACCGCGCCCAAGCTCGGGGCCGAATGTCCGGCGTGCGGCGAGCCGTGGCTGCGCCCGACCACCGTGCCGGGTCGCTATCGCTGCGTGTACTGCCTGCAGCGCTGGGAGCTCGTGTCGGTGTGCCCTAACTGCGGTGAGCATTCGACGATCGTGCGCATGTCGAGTACGGCGATCGTCGACTGCAACCACTGCGGAGAGAGCATGCTCAGGGCGGTATAGGGGGTGGCGGAGCGCGTCTCCCATCCGGCGCTGTTTGACCGCCGGATCGCACCGTCGATTCTGTCTGCCGACTTCGGGCGTCTGGCCGATCAGGTCTCAGACGTCCTGCAAGCGGGCGCACGAGTGATTCATGTCGACGTCATGGACGGCCACTTCGTCCCGCCGATCACCTTCGGAGCGGTCGCGGTGGAGGCGATCGCCGAGCTCGTCCACGATGCCGGTGGGCTGATCGACGTCCACATGATGATCGAGCAGCCCGAACGCCACGTGCAGGAGATGGCTGACGCGGGCGCCGACAGCATCACCGTGCACGTCGAGGCCACTGCTCACCTCCACTACACGCTGAACGCCATCCGGGAGGCGGGGTGCTCCGCCGGGGCCGCCATCTGCCCGGCCACGCCGATGGAGACGCTGGCCGACGTGGCCGCGGAGTCGCTCGACCTCGCGCTCTGCATGAGCGTCAACCCGGGCTGGGGAGGGCAGTCCTTCATCCCGCACTCGGTCGACAAGCTGGCTCGGATGCGCCGCGCCCTCCCCGCGCACGTCGCGCTCGAGGTCGACGGCGGCATTCACG
>JBAPXO010000714.1:0-2604 GCA_049284255.1 Solirubrobacteraceae bacterium
GGCCAAGGCAAGCGCCCGCTTGACGCTTCGACCCTCCAGCAGCGCGGTGAGAAAACCGGCGTCAAACGAGTCCCCGGCCCCGATCGTGTCCACCGGCTCCGGAGTGGGCAACGCCTGGATCCTGACCGGCTCCTCGGTCGCGCGCGTGGCGAGCGCCCCTTCGGCGCCCCGCTTGACGACGACCAGCGGACCCCGAGCAGCCAGGGCTCGTGCCGCATCCTCGGCATCGAGCCGGTTTGAGATCCGCAGCGCCTCCTCGGCGTTGGGCAGGAAGACGTCGGTCGCCGGCAACAGGTCGAGCAGGCCTCCGTCCCAGCGCTCGGCAGGATCCCAGTTGGGGTCGATCGAGGTCGTGGCTCCCGCGGTGTGAGCGCGCGCGAAGAGCTCGGGCAGAGCCGGGGCGAGGGCCGGCTGCAGAAAGAAGGAGGCCACGTGGAGGTGGCGTGCCGCATCGATCATCCCGGTGTCGACGCCGTCGCCCGGCAGCGTCGAGATCGTGCCCGGGAAGGTGAGGATCGCCCGGTCCTCGGAGCGGCTGAGGACGACCGTGAGTCCGGTCCGGGCCTCGGCATCAACGACGATGCCGCGCGTGTCCACGCCCCGCTGCGCGAGCGCCTGCAGCATGAAGCGACCGAACAGGTCATCGCCGACGACCCCCACGAGCGCCGTGCGCAGACCGAGGCGCGCCGCCCCGCAGGCCATGATCCCGGCCGAGCCTCCGATCGTCAGCTCGGCGTTGTCGACCAGCCGCTCGACCTGGCCGAAGGCGGGCACGACATCCTCGCCGCTGAGGACGAGGTCCGGGTTGCAGTCGCCGAGTACGAGCAGGTCCAAATCGGGCATCGTGGCGCAATCCTAGGTCGCCGAGCGACTGGTCTCCGTTTCAGATCTACGATCTGGGGATGCCGCGTCGAGCGTCGCCGCTTCCCAGGTCTGCCGCCGTGGTCATCGTCGGCGGGGGGGTGATGGGGACGAGCGCCGCTTTTCATCTCGCCGAGGCCGGGGTCGAGGTCGTGCTCGTCGAGCGCGCCGAACTTGGAAGCGGGTCCACGTCATGCGCGGCCGGGGGTGTTCGCACCCAGTTCTCTGACGTCCTGAACATCGAGCTCGCCCAGCGCAGCCTGGCCGCCTTTCGCGACTTCGGCCGGCGCCCGGGCTGGGAGATCGATCTGCGCCCGGTCGGCTACCTGTTCGTGTTGTCGCGCGAGGCCGACCTGGAGGAGTTCGAGCGCAGCGTCGAGCTCCAGCGCCGGTATGGCCTGGAGGGACGGATCATCGACGTCGACGAGATGCGCGACCTGTGCCCGCTGCTCGCCGGAGAGGACATGATCGCCGGCGCCTTCTCGCCCGGCGACGGCCACTGCGCACCCGAGGGCGTCGTGCAGGGCTATGCCTTTGCCGCCCGCGCCCACGGCGCCCACATCCAGACCGGCTGTGAGGTGCTGGCGATAGAGACCAGCGGCGGCGAAATCACCGAGGTCGTCACGAGCCACGGCTCGGTCAGGACGGGCACCGTGATCTGCGCCGCGGGAGCGTGGTCGGCGCGCTGCGGCGCGATGGTCGGCGTCGAGCTTCCCGTCATCCCGCTCCGGCGACAGATCTTGTTCACCGAAGCGATCGAGGACCTGCCCGAGCACCTGCCGATGACGATCGATTTCGAGTCAAGCTTCTACTTCCATCGTGAGGGTCCGGGATTGCTGATGGGGATGTCAGATCCCGATGAGAAGCCCGGCTTCAGCCTCGAGACCTCCGACGACTGGATCCCGGGACTGATGGACGTCGTGCGCCGGCGTGCCCCCCGGATCGCCGACACGGGCATCCGCGGCGGCTGGGCGGGGTTGTATGAGATGACCCCCGACCACAACGCGATCATCGGTGAGGCGTCGACGGTGTCGCGCTTTCTCTACGCCACGGGCTTTTCCGGGCACGGCTTCCTGCAGGGCCCGGCGGTCGGCGAGATCCTCCGGGACCTGGTCCTGCGCCGCCCCACGTTCGTGGACATCACCCCCTTCAGCGTCGAGCGCTTTGACGCGGCCTCACTGCGTCCCGAGTACAACGTTGTCTAGGCCGCCGTGACCAAGACTCTCTCAGCGGCGAGGACCGCCGCGACCCGTCTGGTCCAGACGCTCGAGCAACTCGAGGTCGCGGTCGTCTTCGGCCTGCCCGGCGTCCACAACCTCGCGATCTTCAAGGCGCTGCGGGACTCCCACATCCGGCTGGTCGGAGTGCGCCACGAGCAGACCGCGGTCTATGCCGCCGACGGCTACGCCCGCGCCACCGGCCGGCTCGGCGTCGCCCTGGTCACGACCGGCCCCGGCGCCGCCAACACGCTCGGCGCCACCGGTGAGGCCATGGCGTCGGGTTCGCCGGTGCTCGTCATCGCCACCGATATCCCCTCGCGCCTACGCCGGGCCGGCGTCTACCGCGGCGTTCTGCACGAGACGCGAGATCAGACCGCGATGTTCGTGCCGGTGACCAAGGGCGCGCGGATGATGTCAAGCGCAGCCGAGATTCCCGCCGCCGTCATCGAATCGGCGGCGATCGCCCAGCGCGCCCAGAGCGGGCCGGTGTACCTCGGGATCCCGACCGACCTGCTCTCCGAGG
>JBAPXO010000715.1:0-2954 GCA_049284255.1 Solirubrobacteraceae bacterium
ACATGGATCCGCCATTCAACACCGGGCGCGCCCAGGCGCGCCGCACGCTCGCGGTGACCGAGGACGCCGGGTCCACGCGGATCGGATTCGGCGGGCGGCGTTACCGGTCCGAGCTGCTGCAGCGCCTCAGCTATGACGACCAGTTCCCCGACTATCTCGCCTTCCTGGAGCCGCGGCTGGCCCGGTCGCGAGAGCTGCTCGCGCCTCACGGAACCCTGTACTTCCACATCGACTTCCGCGAGGCGCACTACTGCAAGCTGCTGCTCGACGAGCTCTTCGGTCGCGAGGCATTCCTCAACGAGATCATCTGGGCCTACGACTACGGGGCCAAGCCGCGCCGCCGGTGGCCCGCAAAGCACGACACGATCCTCGTCTACGTCCGCACCCCCGGAGGCCATCATTTCGATGCTGACGCGGTCGAGCGCGAGCCTTACATGGCGCCCAGCCTCGTCGGACCTGAAAAGGCGGCCCGCGGCAAACGGCCGACCGACGTCTGGTTTCACACGATCGTGCCGACCAACGGGTCCGAGAAGACCGGCTACCCGACCCAGAAGCCGACCGGGGTTCTCCGTCGGCTGGTGGCGGCCTCCTCGCGCCCCGGCGGATGGTGCCTGGACCCGTTCGCGGGGTCGGGCACCCTGGGGGCGGTGTGCGAGGAGCTCGGCCGGCGATTCGTGCTCATCGACTCAAACCCGGTCGCCGTCGATGTGATGCGCGAGCGGTTGGGCGGTCCCAAGCAGGAGGCCCAGCTCAGCGCCGATCGCCACGAACCAGCGGCACGAACCTGACGGGTTCCAGGCGCTCGTCGAGGTACCCGTCGGAGGTGCGCCGCACCCGGGTGAGGAACTGGTGACGCTCGCCGATCGGAGCCACCAGTCGTCCGCCCACTCCGAGCTGGTGCGCCAGCGCGGGCGGGAGGTGCTTGCCCGTGGCCGCGGCCACGTTGATGGCGTCGAACGGAGCCTGCTCCTCTAACCCCTCCCAGCCGTCGCCGACGACGCAGGTCACGTTCTCGCAGCCCAGGCCGGCCAGGGTGACTGCGGCCTGCGCGCTGAGCTCGGGGTGGCGCTCGATCGTCCACACATGCGCCGACAGCCGCGCGAGCAATGCGGCGTGGTATCCCGATCCGGTGCCAACGTCGAGCACGCGGTCGCGGGGCGAGAGCTCGAGCAGCTCGAGCATCCGGGCGACCACGACCGGCTGCGAGATCGTCTGGCCGCAGGCGATCGGGAGCGCGGTGTTCTCGTAGGCGCTCTCGGCCTGGTCGGGGGGCACGAAGCGCTCCCGCGGGACGCTGGCCACCGCGGCGAGCACTCGCTCGTCGTGCACGGCCGATGACAGTCGCCTGGCCAGTGCCGCTGCTGGGTCCACCCGGTCAGTATCTCGGTCGTGGGATCACCCCGCACGTCCGGTCGTGCGCTCGCCACGTGGCAGAATCGCCGGATGCTGGCAAGCACCAAGGTCCAGCGCCTGCTGTCGGCCATCCTCGTCGCCCTGGTCGCCGCGATCGTGGTGGTGCTCGTCGCGGGCCGTGGGCCGGGCAGCAACGCGACCACCACCACGAGTTCTCCCTTCGACGGGCCGACGATGCCGCCGGGCCTGCGTGCGGCCGACTTCTCGCTCGTCGATCAGAACGGGCAGCGGGTGATGCTCGACCGTGACCGCGGCAAGGTCGTCGTACTCACCTTCATCCACTCGTTGTGCAAGGACACCTGTCCGTTCATGGTCGAGCAGATCAAGGGCGCGCTCAACGACCTGCCGGCAGGCGGTCGGGCGGTGCCGGCGATCGGCGTCAGCGTCGCCCCCGCTGAGGACACCGTCGCCCACCGCAAGGCTTTTCTGGCCAAGCACGAGATGACCAACAGGATGCAGTTCGTCAACGGTCCGCTGCCAGTGATGCGCCGCGTCTGGCACCAGTACGCGATCCAGCCCGTCACGCCGAAGGTCGATCACTCCACGTTCGTGCTGCTGATCGACAAGCGGGGCTACGAGCGAGTCGGCTTCGCCGCCGATCAGCTCACCCCCGAGGGGCTCGCGCACGACATCCGCGTGCTCCAGCGCGAACCCGCTTGAACGTCGCCGGGAGCGAGAGACTGGCCTGGGGTCAGCGAATGACCGCGTCGGCCGCCACGAACACGAACAGCAGCGCCAGATAGAGCAGCGAGTAGTGAAACAGCGCCGCCGCGCGCGCCCGGGTGCCGGCCCGCCACACCCTCCAGGCCAGGACGCCCAGTACGGCGTCGAGCACCACCGCTCCGGCGAGGTAGAAGACACCGAAGGTCCCGGTCAGCCCAGGGAGCAGCGTCACCCCGACCAGCGCGGCCGTGTAGAGCAGCACCTGCCGGGTGGTGGGTCCCACCCCTCGAACCACCGGCATCATCGGCACGCCGGCCGCCTCGTAGTGCGGAGCGAGCAGCAGGGCGAGCGCCCAGAAATGAGGCGGGGTCCACAGCAGCACGATCACGAACAGGAACGCCGCTCCCAGCCCGAGATGGCCGTTTGCCGCCGCCCAGCCGGCGAGCGGCGGGATCGCTCCCGCGGCCCCTCCGATGACGATGTTCTGGGGAGTTCGCCGCTTGAGCCACTTCGTATAGACGACGACGTAGAAGGCGCCCCCGAGTGCGGCGAGGATCGCCGCGAGCAGGTTGGTGAAGACGGTCAGCACGACAAACGAGAGCCCGCATAGCGTCAGTCCGAAGACGACCGCACGCCGAGACGAGATGCGGCCTGCGGCCACGGGTCGCGAGGCGGTGCGCGGGCCCATCAGACGGTCGATGTCGCGGTCTAGCACGTGGTTGAGCGCGCTCGCGCCTCCGCACGCCAGCGCACCCCCGACCGCAAGCGCCGCCAGCGCGACCGGAGCCGGCGACCCGCCGGCGGCAGGGACCATGGCGCACACGGCGGTCAGCACCAGCAGGGACATAATCCGGGGCTTGGTGAGCGTCACATAGTCG
>JBAPXO010000716.1:0-4694 GCA_049284255.1 Solirubrobacteraceae bacterium
TTGACGCTGGAGACCGTCGTCTCCATCGCCTCGGCGATCTGCTCGTAGGACAGGGCGTCCATCTCCCGCAGGACGAGCGCCGTCTTCTGGGTCTCGGGCAGCTCGTGGATGTCCCCGACGAGCATCCGGAACTCCTCGCGCTCGTGCACCTTGTCGGCGGTGCTGGTTCCGTGCTCTGAGAAGTGGTGGTCCATCGAGTCCACGCCGATGGCCTGGATCCGACGCAGGTGGTTGAGACTGCGGTTGCGAGCGATGCGGTAGAGCCACGGCCGGACATTGATCGCGCGGTCGTCGGCGAGGATCGCGTTGAAGGCCGCCGTCATGACCTCCTGGAGCACGTCCTCGGCGTCCTCACGCGATCCCAGGAGGTGGCGGCAGAAGGCCAGCAGCCGCGACTCATAACGCCCGACCAGGACTTCGAACGCGCCCGTGTTGCCGCGGCGCGTGAAAGCGATCAGCCGCTCATCGGACTGGAGGCGGAGCAGAGGCGATCGACCATGCAGGCCGATCCCCCCGGAGTATTTGAGTGCTGAGACTTCCATCCGGACGGTGGCGAGGAATCCCTCTAAGGCCCCGGGACACGGTAGCAGCGCATAAGTTGCGCTTTTGCGAAAGGATTGCCGGGAATCACCTCAAACGAGGTGCATCGCAACGATCCAGGACCGAGACATGCTCGACAGCAGATACCCGGGGAGGGACTCGAACCCTCACGCCACGAAGGCAGTCGCTCTTAAGGCGACCGTGTCTGACCAGATTCCACCACCCGGGCGAGCGCCCTTGAAGTTAGCGATTCCGAGCCCCGGCGCCAAGCGCGGAAACGCCCCGGATCAGCCCGTGCAGCCGCAGGTTCCTAATTGACAGTGCAACGAGCGCCTTGCTAGGTTCGCCATCAAGTTTGCGCCGGAAATCGAGCCCGTGGCCGGCGTGGGAGGAGTCTCGATTGGGTAGGTCGCGGTCGTGCGCAACACAAGTGTGATCGGCCGGGTCGCCGCGTTGGCGGCCCTCGGTCTTGCGCTCATAGTCGTCGTGTACATCTTGCTCTCCAGCGGGAGTAGCTACCAGGTGCGCGCCGTCTTCCAGAACGCCAGCCAGATCGTCTCCGGCGATCAGGTGAAGGTCGCCGGTGTCCCGGTCGGCACGGTCTCGGGCATCGGGATCACTGCCAACGGCCAGGCCGTGGTGACGCTGACGGTCAGCGAGAAGAACTACCAGCCGCTGCGCCAAGGCACCCAGGCGACGATCCGGGAGACCTCGCTGTCGGGCATTGCCAACCGCTACGTCGAGCTCACGCCCGCGTCGCCGCCTCATCCCACGATCCCCAACAACGGGGTCATCACCGCCACCAACACGACCAGCGAGGTCGACCTCGATGAGATCTTCAACACGCTGAACCCGGCGACCCTGAAGGGGCTGCAGGACGTCTTCCAAGGATCGGCCTCGGAGATCAAGGGCAAGGGCAAGCAGGCCCAGGCGGCTTTCGCCTACCTCAACCCCGCGGTCGCCGCTTCGAGCATGCTGTTCAGCGAGATCAACCGCAACACCGGCGCGTTCAAGAACTACATCGTCAAGACCGGCAATCTGGTCACCACTCTTGCCTCGCGCTCGAGTGACCTCAGCGGCCTGGTCCAGCACTTGTCCACGACGACCGGGGCGCTCGCGGCGCAGCGGACGTCGCTGGCCGAGTCGCTTCAGCGCCTCCCCGGGTTCATGCGACTGGCCAACACGACGTTCGTCAACCTGCGGACCGCGCTCGACGTCCTCAAGCCGCTGGTCGACGACTCAAAGCCCGTCGCCCCCAAGGTCGAGAAGCTCCTCATCCAGCTGCGGCCGCTGGCCAAGAACTCCGTCCCCACGCTCAACGATCTGTCGGGCATCATCAGCCGACCGGGGGCCGACAACGACCTGATCGAGCTCACCAAGCTCGGGGTCCCCCTGGAGGCGGCGACCGTCAAGAACATCAACGCCGACGGCAAGATCCGCTCGGGCGCCTTCCCGGAGTCGACCGAGGCGCTCAACGAGTCGACTCCCGAGCTCGCCACCGACCGCCCCTACGCCGTCGACCTCACCGGCTGGTTCGAGGGCTACACCCATCCGGGCACGATCGACGCCAACGGCGGCGTGAGCCGGATCGCGCCGGTGGTCGGGGTCGGTTCGATCGAGAACGGGGCCCTGGACCTGCTGCCGTCCTACGCCGATCCGACGCTGCGCAGCGTCCTGGCCTTCGGCGGCCTGGGCAACACGCTCAACACCATCACCGGTGGTGCGAGCGGTGCCGCCTCGAGCACGCTGACCGGAGCTACGACCGGCGGCAGCCAGGGACTGGTCGTCACCGGCCAGGGCGACCGCTGCCCGGGATCGATGGAGCGCGGCGCCGTCTACTACCCGGAGAGCGGCTACCCCTGTACTCCGTCTCAGGTGCCGACCGGAAAATGAGACGCGCCCTGATCAGCGTCGCGCTCGTGCTTGTCGCCGGTGTCTTCGTGGTCTTCGCCACGGGTGCCACGAAGGGGGGCAGTGCCGCGGGCTCCTACAAGATCAACTTCGACGACGCCTTCGGACTGGTGACGGGCGCCGACTTCAAGGTCGCGGGCGTGCCGGCCGGCAAGATCAACCAGATCAACCTCACCCCGGCGTGCCTCGCTGGCCATACGCAGGACTGCTACGCGCAGGTCACGGTCACGGTCACCGGCAGCGGCTTCGGCCAATTCCATAAGGACACGACGTGCGAGTCGCGTCCCCAGTCGCTGATCGGCGAGTACTTCATCGACTGCAACCCCGGGAGCTCGGGTCCGGTACTCAAACCGGGAAGCACGATCCCGGTCTCGCACACGACGTCGACGATCGCCGCCGATCTGCTCCAGAACGTGATGCGGTTGCCCTATCGCCAGCGCTTCACGCTGATCGTCAACGAGTTCGGGGCTGCGGCCGCCTCGCGCTCCGGAGACCTGCAGGCTGCTCTGCAACGCGCCGTGCCGGCCCTGACCGAGACCGACAACCTGCTCAACCTGCTGGCCAACGACTCGAGCACGCTGCAGAACCTGACCCGCGACTCCAACAGCGTGATCACGGCGCTCGCCAACAACTCCACGAACGTGAAGCGCTTCATCGACGAGGCCGACCGCACGGCCACGGCCACGGCGACCCAGCAGGGCAACCTCCGCGAGACGTTCGCGCGGCTCCCCGGCCTGCTGGAGCAGCTCAAGCCGACGCTGGCCCAGCTGGGCACGACGGTGACCACCAACACCCCGGTGCTCGAGAACCTCAACGAGGCCTCCGGCGAAATTAGCCGGCTGTTCAAGGATCTGCCGCCGTTCGCTCACTCGGCCCAGCCCGCCATAAAGGCGCTGGGCCAGGCCTCGGTGACCGGGAAGACCGCGGTCCAGGCGGCGACGCCGACGGTCAAGGACCTCAACGCCTTCGCCAAGCCCACGCCCGAGCTCGCGGGCAACCTGGCGATCGTGCTCCACGACCTCGATGACCCCAGCCGGGCCGTCGAGCCCGATTCACGCAGCCCCGGCGGTAAGGGCTTCACCGGCCTCCAGGCGCTGCTCGGCTACGTCTTCAACCTCACGCTGGCGATCAACACCTACACGCCTACCGGACACGTCCTCGCCGTCGACGCCTTCTATAACCAGATGTGCTCGCCGTACGCGACGCCCGCCTACATCGCTATGGCGATCAAGACCTACGGCGCGCAGTACCGCCAGTGCTACTCGTGGCTCGGCCCCAACCAGCCCGGGGTCAACGAGACCGATCCCTCCGATCCGAGCGCCGCCGTGCCCGATCCGGGCGGGGCGCCCCCGGGAGACAGAGGTCCGAGCACCTCCGCCAGCAAGCTGTCCGCTGAGGACGTCAAGACGCCCTCCTCGGCTACGAGCTCGTCATCGACGACCTCCACGACGAGCACGACCTCCACGACCTCGTCGACCCCGTCGTCGACGACTCCCGGCTCGACGAGTCAGGGCTCGGGGCCGCCGGTCGACCTGGGCAAGTCGATCGGGTCGATTCTGGCGGGGTCCGGCGGCACGAGCTCTGCCTCGTCGGCGGCCTCACCGTCGGCGGCGTCGCCGGCGGCGTCGTCGTCCTCGGGCGCCGGGGGCGCGTCGGGTTCACAGGCTCAGCAGCTCCTCAACTACCTCCTGGCACCATGAGCAGCACGCGGACCAAGAAGAAGCGCCCGTCGGCGTTCACCAACCCGGTCCTGGTGGGGGCGATGACGGTGCTGGTGGTCATGGTGGCGGTGTTCTTGGCTTATAACGCCAATCAGGGCCTGCCGTTTGTTCCGACCAAGGAGCTGAAGGTCGATATCGCGAGTGGCTCTGATCTGGTGCCGGGCGATGAGGTGACTGAGGGTGGGTTCCGGATTGGGCTGGTGCAGGCGTTGAAGCCGATCGAGTTGCCGTCGGGGCAGGTGGCGGCGCAGTTGACGTTGCAGCTGACCAAGCAGTTTGGGAACGTGCCGGTCAATTCGACCGCCATAATCCGTCCGCGGTCGGTGCTCGGGCTCAAGTACGTCGATCTGCATGTGGGCAAGGGGAAGAAGACCTTCCAGGACGGGGGGACGATGCCGATCTCCCAGACGAGCGTGCCGGTGCAGTTTGAGGACATCTTCCAGACGTTTAACGAGCCGACGCGCAAGGCGATCCAGAACAACCTGGTGGGGTTCGGGGATGCGCTGGCCGGGCGGGGGTCGT
>JBAPXO010000717.1:0-6549 GCA_049284255.1 Solirubrobacteraceae bacterium
GCTCAGAGCTCCACGGTGCCGACGTCATCGTCCCCGGCAATCAGGAGATGGTGATGCGCAACGATCATGGCGATCACATGCCCAAGGTTGAGGATGGGCCGTGGCCGGCCTTCCCAGCCGACCTGACGAGCATCGCCCTGGCGCTCGCCACCCAGTCGTCGGGGTCGGTGATCATCCACGAGAAGATGTTCGAGAATCGCCTGTTCTTCACGGACAAGCTGGTGAGTATGGGCGCCTCGGTGATGATCTGCGACCCGCACCGCGCGATCGTCAACGGGCCGCGCCGGCTGCGCGGAGGACGCGTCGATTCCCCGGACATCCGCGCCGGCATGGCGATGCTGATCGCCGCCCTGTCAGCCGACGGGATCACAGAGATCGGCAACATCCGCCAGATCGATCGCGGCTACGAGCGGATCGACGAGCGGCTGCGCGAGCTCGGCGCCCGCATCACACGCCTGGAAGACTCGCCCGTCACCGCGTGAGCGCGGACCGCCGTCGCGGCGAGAGGGCGCATCAGGTGACGCGATGACGGTGCAGCGCATTCCCAGCGAGCGCATCCCCAGCGGCACCCGTGACGTCCTGCCCGACGAGATGCGCGAGCTGCGGGCGATGACTGACCGGATTCGCGACGTCTTCGAGGCCGCGGGGTTCGGGGAGGTCTACACCCCCGCGCTCGAGTACGAGCAGACCTTCGCCCGGACCAATCTCGCCAGCGCGCGGCCCGCCTACCGGGTATTCGACGAGCACGGGAGCGTGCTCGTCTTGCGGCCCGATATGACGATCCCGATCGCCCGGCTGGCCACCACCCGCTATTCCCACGTCGATCCGCCGCTGCGCTTCTCCTACGTAGCCCACGCCTACCGAGGGGTCCGGCCCCAGCGCGGCCAGTCACGCGAGTTCCTGCAGGCCGGGGTCGAGCTGATCGGCCTGGCCGGGGCCGAAGGCACGGCTGAGACGCTCGGCGTGCTGTGTTCGGCACTTGACGCGGCCGGACTGGAGAACTACCGCGTGGGGCTGGGGGATGCCTCCCTGTACCCGTCGCTGCTCACCGCCTTCGGCGTGCCCGCCGAGCGTCAGGAGGTGATCGTCTCAGAGCTCGCCGAGGGCAACTTCGTCGGCGTCGACCGTGAGGTTCACGCCCTGGGATTGGCCGACGATGACGCCGGGCTGCTCCTGCGCCTGGCCCGAACCCGCGGTGGAGCCGGCGTGCTGGAGGCCTTCTCAGGCGCGGTCGGCGAAGCTCTGGCCGGCATGCGCGCCGTGCACGAGCGCCTCACCGCCGAGGTCGCCGAGAGGATCATTTTCGACCTCGGCCTTGTCCGCAATCTCGGCTATTACACCGGAGCGGTCTTCCAGGTCTACGACCCCGCCTACGGCGTCCCACTGGGAAGCGGAGGGCGCTATGACGAACTGCTCGGATCGTTTGGGCGGCCCCTGCCGGCGGTCGGGTTCGCGCTCAACGTCGAGCGCCTCCATATCGCTCTCACCGGCGAGGAGCGAGGTCGAAGACGATGACTGGACTGACGATCGCCGTGCCCCGAGGAGCGCTATTGGACGACACGCTCGATCTCCTGGACCGCCTCGGAATCGACACCCGCGAGGTCCGCGACAATGACCGCAAGCTGCTCTTTCGGGAGAGCGGGATCGTGACCATGAGGCCCTCCGACGTCCCCACCTACGTCGAGGCCGGCGCGGCCGACCTCGGGATCACGGGGGCCGACGTTCTGCTCGAGCAATCCGAGCGCGAGGTATACGAGCTCGTCGACCTCGGATATGGCCGCTGCCGGATGGTGCTCGCCGGGGTAGCCGGCGAGGATCGGGCCGCCGAGGCGCTGCGCCGCCTCGGGGTCGTCCGGATCGCGACCAAGTATCCGCGGATCGCCGCCCGGTACTTCCTGCAGACCGGACGCCAGGCCGAGATCGTTGAAGTCAAGGGGTCGGTCGAGCTTGCGCCGCTTACCGGCCTGGTCGAGGCGATCGTCGATCTCACGGCCACCGGCACGACGCTGCGCGAGAACGGGCTGGTGATCCGCGAGGAGATCGCGGTCTGCACGGCGCGCCTGATCGCCAATCCGGTGGCCCACAAGCTGCAAGCGACGAGAATCGACGAGCTCCTGGAGCGTCTCGGTGCAGTGTGAGCGCTACACCCTGTCCGGGGATCCCGCTTCGCTGGCGCAGGAGCTGCGCGAACTGATTCCAGCACCCGAGTCGGTGAGTGAGCAGGTCGCCGAGATCATCGAGCGCGTGCGGGCCAGCGGCGACACAGCGCTTCGCTTCTACACGCGGGAGTTCGACACCGGTGGAGCAACGCCGTCGGCGCTGCGGGTGCCCGAGGCCGAGCTCGACTCCGCCTGCGGCCGGCTTTCCGATGACGTCCTCGAGAGCCTGGGTCAGGCTATGACGAACGTGACCCGGGTGGCCGAGGCGGCCCTGTGCGACGACCGCACTGTGGACTTTGAGGGACACCAGGTGAGGCTGCGAGAGGTTCCCGTCGATCGGGCCGCGATCTACGTCCCCGGCGGCCGGGCTCCGTACCCGAGCACGGTGGTCATGGGGACGATGACCGCCCGGGCGGCCGGCGTTGGCGAGATCGCGGTGTGTGCTCCTCCCGGCGCCGACGGCGAGGTCAACTCGGTCGTCCTCGGTGCGTGCCGTCTGGCCGGCGCCTCAGCGGTCTACCGGATGGGAGGCGCCCAGGCGATCGCCGCCCTGGCCTACGGCACCGAAACCGTCACCCCGGTGGATGTGATCGCCGGTCCGGGAAACCTCTACGTCCAGGAGGCCAAGCGTCAGGTCTTCGGACAGGTCGGCATCGACAGCGTCGCCGGACCGAGCGACCTGGTCGTGATCGCCACCGGCGAGCCCACACAGGCTCTGGCGCTCGACGTCCTCGCGCAGGCCGAGCACGGGGAGGGCTCGCTGGTGATCGCCATCTCCGACAGCGATGAGGTGCTCGACGCCCTCGCGCAGCGCATCGGTGAGGAGCCCGAGACGGGCGCGAAGATCGCCCTGGTGGCCGTCGCCGAGCTCGAGCAGGCGCTCAGCATCTCCGAGACCTTCGCCCCCGAGCACCTGCAGCTCGTCGGCGCCGGCGCCGAGGAGCTCGCGGGGGATGTCAGGCACGCGGGCACGGTACTCGTGGGGGCCGACAGCGGCACCGCGTTCGGTGACTACATCGCCGGATCCAACCATGTCCTGCCCACCAACGGGGCGGCGCGCTTTGCCTCCGCGCTGTCCCCCGTCCATTTCCGGCGGCGCTTCACCGAGGTGCGGATCGGCGAGGGAGGGGGGACGCTGGCCCGGGTGGCGGCACCCCTGGCACGGGCCGAGGGCTTCGAGCTGCACGCCCGCTCGATGGAGGCCCGCATTCGCGACAATGGTTCGCGATGACCCGAACCGCCCAGATCGACCGCCGTACGGCTGAGACCGACATCCACGTCGAGCTGGAGCTCGACGGCGAGGGTGGTGGGGAGCGTGACACCGGGGTCGGGTTCTTTGACCACATGCTTGACCTCCTGGCGCGCCACGGCGCCATGAACCTCGATGTCCACGCCCGTGGCGACCTGCAGACCGGCGCCCATCACACGGTGGAGGACGTCGGGATCTGCATCGGCCAGGCGCTCGACCTCGCCTTGGGCGACCGCGCTCAGATCACGCGTTACGGCCAGGCGACGGTACCGATGGACGAATCCCGCGCCTCGTGCGCGCTTGACATCTCCGGGAGGGGACTGTGCGCATTCGAGTCCACACTGCCTCCAGGAGCGATCGGCAACTTCGACCACGAGCTCACCGAGGAGTTCTTCCGCGCCCTGGCGGCCAACGCCAAGCTGACGCTGCACATCACCGTCGAGCGGGGCACCAACGCCCACCACGTGATCGAGGCGGCCTTCAAGGCGTGCGCCCGCGCCCTGCGCGTGGCGGTCGCCCTGGACCCCAGCGAGCGCGGCGTCCCGAGCACCAAGGGCACGTTGACATGACCCCGGCCGCCTCGATCGCGGTCGTCGACTACGGGATGGGCAACCGCCGCTCGGTTCACAAGGCACTCGAACATGTCGGCGCGCGCGTGTTTACGACATCCGATCCCGAGCGCCTAGCCGCCGCCGACGCCCTGGTCGTCCCCGGGGTGGGCGCCTTTCCGCGCGCCATGCACAACCTGGCACAGCTGGGGCTGATCGAGCTGATCTCAGAGCGTGCTCGCCGAGGGACGCCGGTGCTCGGAATCTGCCTGGGAATGCAGCTGCTCTTCGAGCGGTCCCACGAGCTCGAGACCACCGAGGGGCTTGGGCTGCTCGCCGGCGAGGTGACCGGGCTGCGCGCACCCGGGCTGCGGATCCCGCACATCGGCTGGAACGAGGTCGTCTTCGAGCGCCCCTCGCCGCTACTCACGGGCCTCCCGGCGGACGGCTGCGCCTTCTACCACGTCCATTCGCTGGCCGTCAGGCCCGAGCGCCAGGACGACGTCGTGGCCACCACGACCTACGGGGAGCGGTTTGCGACGATCGTCGGCCGGGACTCCGTGCTCGGAGTTCAGTTTCACCCTGAGAAGTCCTCGGCGCATGGGCTGCGGATGCTGCGGAGCTTCGTCGAGCTGTGCGCCGTCCGCACAGGGTCCGCTCCGCCGTCGGCGGCAGCGGTGCGCGCATGATCCTGCTCCCCGCGATCGACATCCTTCAGGGCAAGGCGGTACGACTCGCCCGCGGCGACTTCGACCAGCGCACCGAGTACGACCCCGACCCGCTGGATGCGGCCCGGCGCTGGGTCCAGGCCGGCGCCCGGGCGCTGCACGTCGTCGATCTCGACGGCGCGCGGACCGGCGAGCCTGCCAACCTCGAGCACGTCCGGCGCATCGCCGCCGAGGTCAACGTGCCCGTCCAGGTGGGAGGCGGCCTGCGAAGCATTCAGGCCACCCGAGAGGCCCTGGCCGCGGGCGCCGCGCGCGTCGTCCTGGGTACGGCGGCCTACACCGACATCGACTTCCTCGATGAGGTCATCGGCGAGCACCGCGATCGAATCGTGGTCTCGGTCGACGCCCGTCACGGAAGGCTGGCGGCCGCCGGCTGGACACAGCAGACCGAGATCCCGGCCGAGTCGGTTATCGCCACGCTCGCCCGACGGGGGGTGTCGAGGTTCGTCTACTCGAGCATCGAACGCGACGGCATGCTCGTCGGTCCCGACCTCGACGAGGTGAGCCGGATCGCGGCGATCGTACGCGGGAGCTTCGTGTACTCCGGCGGGATCTCGACGCTTGACGACCTGCGGGCCCTGGCCGCCCTGCGGCAGGTCAATCTCACCGGCGTCATCGTGGGCAAGGCCCTCTATGAGGGACGATTTGACGTCGCCGGCGGTCAGGCGGCGCTCGAGGACGGCGCGAGGCGTAACGGGTGCACTACAAGCGCGTGATCCCTTGTTTGGACGTGGACGGGGGCCGCGTGGTCAAGGGCATCGGCTTCGTCGACCTTCGCGACGCCGGCGACCCCGTCGAGCTCGCAGCGCGCTATGACCTCGCGGGGGCCGACGAGCTCGTGTTCCTGGACATCACCGCGACCTCGGACAAGCGAGCGACCGTCGTCGACCTCGCCCGCCATGCTGCCGATGAGGTCTTCATCCCGTTTACCGTCGGCGGCGGGATCCGTTCGGTGTCAGACGCCCAGGCCGTGCTCGACGCCGGCGCCGACAAGGTCTCGATCAACTCGGCGGCGCTCGATCGCCCCGAGCTCATCGACGAGCTGGCACAAACACTGGGAACGCAATGCGTGGTCTTGGCGATCGACGCCAAAGCCCGGGAGCAAGACGCGCCGGCGGTCGCACGGGAGGTCGACAGGGGGTGGGAGGCCTACCTCGCCGGAGGGCGGATCGCCACCGGCCGCGACGCCGTCGCCTGGGCGGCCGAGGGGGTGAGCCGGGGGGCGGGAGAGATTCTCCTGACCAGCATGGACCGCGACGGCACCAACGCCGGCTACGACCTGGAGCTGACGGCCGCCGTGGCGGAGGCGGTCAGCGTCCCGGTGATCGCCTCAGGCGGGGCGGGAGACCTCCAGGACCTCGCCGATGCGGTCGGTGCCGGTGCCGACGCGGTGCTGTGCGCCTCGATCCTGCACTACGGGCGCCACACGGTCCCGGAGATAAAGCGCCACCTTGCCGATCACGGCATCCCGGTACGCGCCGCGGACCTCGACCCACCCGCTCGGGTGTGACCTGGGAGTCGCGCGACGGTCGCCGCGAACGCCACGAGACCGCGGTCGAAGAAGACCGGCGCCCGAGGCGGCAGATGCAGTTTTGTTGGGGACCCGGAGCCGAGCAGGCCGCGTTACGCGGCCTCTTCCACGTAGCCAGCCGCTGAGCACGTGTCACAGTACGCGGCGGGCGGAACGCGAGGCTCGTAGCAGCCGGGACGACAGCACGTGGACGACCGCTTGGGGCGGCCCCGACCGATGCGGGCGGCAGCGGCGTCTTTGAGCTCTTCGCGCATGCGATCGAGCTCCGCCGCGTGCTCCGCGCAGAACCGACGACCCTTCTCGGCCGGGTGCTGACAATGACTTCCACTACGAC